>JASFRP010000263.1:0-5651 GCA_050114895.1 Gemmatimonadota bacterium | reverse complement strand
TCCGGCGTATGCCATACCGTCCTCATCGTCGCTGACCAGCTCGATCTCTCCGGGCCCCTGGATTCCCAGTCCCATCTCCACGGCCCTTGCCATCTGCTCCTGGTGGAAGATGGGGGTGCCCATGATGGCGTCGTTGGATCCCAGTTCCTTCAGAACCGCCAATCCCACGGCGTCCACGGCGACTCGATCCGTTCCGGCGATCATCACGTTGGGGTGGGCCAGAGTGCCCCGTGAGGGCCCGCCATCGGTGAAGGCGTCCACACCGTCCATGATGATGAGCTGCGGCTTGTACCCCTGGTTCAACTCTGCGATCATCCGCCGCATGTCCGGCGAGCGGTGCATCGTCCTTCGGATGGCCTTGGGCGTGAGCCCCACGGAGAGCTTCATGGACATGGTGAAGACCCCCCCGGATCCGTGAGTCTTCAGACAACACGTGCTGACGTTGTACTCCGCCTCCACCACGTGCCTGGGGAGGTGGAAGCCCTCGGGCCAATGCGTCCCTGCGGGCTGGAAATGGACCCAATCCTCGTCAGGGATCTCTTCGTAGTTCACCACTCCGAAGCCCATGTCGGACGCGAGGTCGAAGATCCCCTTGGCCTCCATGACCTCCCTGGTCGGGGGGAAGGAGGACTCCCCGAGTACCACCTCACGGGCGTCTCGCTCCTTCAACTCCGTGACGACCTGAGCCAGGGTGTCGTTGTGCGTGCCGGCAGGCGCCGGATCGGAGGTGTTGAAGTTGGGCTTGAGGGTCACGGCCCTTCCCGCGATCCCCCCGGGGTCCAGGAGGGCCATGGCCCGACGAACGCCTTCCTTCCGGTCGGCCGTCCGGATCAGCGCGACGGTGGTGGCCCTCCGGGGGAATCGGTAGCCCAGGGTACCGAGATCCGTGTGGGGAAGGAGGACGAGGCCGGCAGCAGCACCCTTCAGAAAACCGCGGCGATCGATGGAAGAGTGAGGGTCCAGCATGGTGTCCTCCCGGGGGTAAGGGGGGAAGGAAGCGTCTGTCGATCCCAAGATACGGCGTGCTGCGGGGAAAGGAAAACCGCTCAGCCCGTCACCCTGATCAGGCTCGGTAACCCGTCGATCCTCTCCTTCAGGGGTCCGTACATGGCTTCGAGTCCCGCCTGGACCTCCGGTGACTCGTCGTCGAACCGGCTGGAGCGAGGGCGAACCCGGAATGGTCGTGGACACTCCAGGAATTCCATGATCTCGTCGATGTGATCGCCCAGGGCCTCGTACTTCACCGCCAGGACCTCCACCTGGTCACCGTCGTATTCGACCCAATTCTCGAGGTGTTTCCTGAGAAAGAATCGGTCCTCGCCGGCCCGGAGGTACTCCAGGACGGTGGTCTCCTTTCGGATCACCCGCCTGTAGCCCGGCATGGATCGGGTCATGCTCCGTTCGTGACGGGGATGGAGCCCCCGGCGGAATACGGAAAGGACAGCGTGGTACGGGTTTCCGAAGAGGAAGCAGGCTTTCACCTCCATGCCCCTTCGAGCCTCGGGAAGCAGGTCAGGGTGAAGACAGTGTTTGTCCCGGGAGTGATACCAGATTCTGTCCCTGTCGCCCGCTTCAAGGTGGGCGATGAGGCTGCTGCTCCCGACGCCTCCGAAGGAGACGACACGTCTTGTTGCGGTGAAGCGCTTGAGGCGCAACCGACCTTTTCGCAGTGCCCGAGTGAGATTCATGACTTCCGGTGCCGCATTCGTCGGCATCAGGCCAGGAGAAGGAGCGCGCCGAGGTACAGGAGGTACCCTGAGGAGAGGATCACGCCCGCCCGCCTCTCCAGGGGACGGCCTCTCCAGGCCAGTACGGTAACGAAAAGCGCTGCAGCCAGCATCACCGGCAGATCGAAGAAGGGGAGGAGGGGCGGAACCTCGATCTTCGAAGGTGCGAGAACGGCGGAGAAGCCCATGATGGCCAGGATGTTGAAGATATTGGACCCCACCAGCGTTCCCATGGCCACATCGGTTTCCTTCTTGCGGGCCGCCACGACGGTGGTGGCCAACTCCGGGAGAGAGGTGCTGAACGCAACGATGGTGAGCCCGACCACGGCCTGCGACAACCCCATGGTGAGGGCGATCTCCACGGCCGCATCCACCACCAGTCGAGCCCCCACGGGGAGCCCGATGAGGCCTGCGATGAGAAAGAGGAAGATCACCCGTCGGCGGGTGGGGAGGCCCAGGATCATCTCCATTGGGGCGCTTCCTACCGTCTCGTAGTGGGCCTTGGCTGCGTCCTGAAGCGCGGGAAACATGATCGCCAGGAGCCCGACGAGAAGGATGATCCCGAAGGTCCGGTTCAACCCGTTTGTCAGACAAAAGAAGAAGAGTACCAGGCTGGCGACGGTCATTACAGCGGTGTCACGCTTGATGGACCCGCCGGGATAGGCCAGGGGGTACACGACCGCGGCGGCGCCCCCCACCAGGAGGATATTGGCGATGTTGCTCCCCACCACGTTCCCCAGGGCGATCCCGGGATACCCGCTGAGGGCGGCCTGGAGGCTCACCACGAGCTCGGGTAGGGACGTGCCCAGGGCCACCACCGTGAGGGCCACCACGATGGGAGGGACTCGGGCTCTACGGGCCAGGGCGACGGCACCCCGTACCAGAAGATCTGCTCCCATGAGGAGGTAGATGAACCCGCCGATGAGGGCGATAACGGTGATGTAGCTCAAGAGGTCCCCCGCAGCTTCGCCTCCGCTTCTTTCAGCCTCCGCCGGAGGTAGCGGGTCTCCTCCTCCTTCTCCTCCCACACCCGCTCGAGCTCCGTGACGTCCCGGGCGATGGCGTAGATGAGGCCGCTGGCCTCATCCGGATGGGCCGTCCACATGAAATGCCGGTACTCGCCGCCCTTCGTGCGGTAGCGATTCTCGAAGGAGATAACGGGGAGGCCTTTGGCCAGCCGAGCGATCTCTCTTTCGGTCTTCTTGAGATCGTCGGGGTGGACGAAGGTCAGGAAGGATTGGCTCACCAGCTCATCCGTCGTCCATCCCAGGGTCCTCTGAAAGGCCGGGTTCACCCGCTTGAAGTACCCATCGGTGGCGGCGATGCAGAGCATGTCGCGGGACAGGTCGAAGTATCGTTTGAACTCCCGGAGGAGTGAGACCTGCTCCTCCATCTCGTCGGCCATGTCGTTGAAGGTCCGGGAGAGAAGTCCTACTTCGTCCTCGCCGGCCTCCACGGCTCTGGCGCTCAGCGCGCCTCCCCGAATCCGGTCGGCCACGTCTGCCAGGTCCTTGATGGGTTTGGAGAACCGGAATCCGAGGACCGTGCCCACCAGGATGGCGAGGGCGCCGAGGGAGAGGGCCAACCGGAGGCTCTGTCGCCGGAACTGGGTGAAGGGAGCCCGGGCTTCGTCCTTATCCACCTTCACGATCAGCGCCAGGCCGGCTTCGGGGAGATAGCGAGTGGCGGCCCATACCTCGTGTCCCCGATCGTCGGTGAGCCCCTCGGAGAACCTGGCCTCCTGTCCGCTGAGGGCGATGGAGATGGGATCGCCCTCCCCCCGGAGCTGGACGGGCTCCCAGAATTCCGGCCCTCCGGGGTGCAACCGGTGCAGAGCCCTGGGGACACCGTTCTCGTCCAGGGTCACGATGACGATCTCGCCGCTGCCGTCCTGCTCCATCCCGGCGCGGTCCTCCGCCAGGTCCAGCAGGGGTTGGGCGTTGAGCCTGACGTGGAGGTCACCCAGGGCCTCTCCCTCCAGAGAGAGGCGGGCCACGAAGCCCACCCGAAGATCACCCTCGCCGGTAGGGGAGATGCCCCGATACCCGATCCCTTCCGCCACAGAATCCAGCTGTAACAGATCCTCCCGCCCGGCCAGATCCATCTCCCGCCCCGCCGAGGTCACCAGGTGATGCTCGGTGTCGAAGACCGCCAAGGCTTCGATGACGTCCACGGCATCCACGGCATCGGTGAGAATCCTGTGGATGTGATCCACCGTTTCGGGGTTCCCCGTCCGATCATGTTCCCGAAGGCTGACCCTGAGTTGCGTCCGGCTGGCCACCAGCCTCACCCGGTCGACCCACCCGGCGAACACCTGCTCCATATCGTCGCGCTTGGATTCCGCCAAGGCTTCCAGGAGGTCCAGTCGGCTATCCCTGAGGGCCGGCTCAGCAATGGCGTACATGGCCAGGCTGAGGACGAACATGCTTACCAGGGCAACCACCACCAGGGTGAAGACGAGCTTGGTTCTGATGTCCATTCAGCAAGCATAGGGAATCCGGCGCGTCGGTCCAACGGTTTCGATGCGACACGAACCGGGAGCCACGGCATCCGGGGCGGCGCCACCTGCGTCCCTCACTGATCCGCCTCGGGGTGCCCTTCCCTTGACTCTCGCGGTGGAGAACCACCACTCTGCCACGGCGAGCGAGGATCCCCACCCAAGGAGAGGACCCGGTTCCCCTTGACCGCTGCCCCACCGCCCTCCCGGGCCCGGCGCCATCTCCTCGGATGGGACGCCCCGGCGCTGCCCAGCGCCGCCAGGACGATATCCGAGCATTACGCCGATCGAGGGGATCTGGACCTCCGGTCCGCAGTGGTCGTCACTCCCGGTGCTCGGGCCGGCCGGCGGTTGGGGGAGCTCCTCCTCGATGAATCGGAGGCTCTTGGAATCCCCCTGACGCCACCCAGGATGGTCACCCTGGGCCAGCTTCCGGAGCTCCTCTATCGAACCCGGCGTCCGCTGGCGACGGATACCACCGCCCGCCACCTCTTTGCGGAGGCCCTTCGGAGCACGGAGCCGGAGGCTCTCGCCGTGGTCTTTCCGACCCTTCCTGGGACGATCTCGGGGTGGATGGCCCTGGCGAAGCTGGTGGAAGGGCTCCATCGGGAGACCGGGGCCGAAGGGCTTGATTTCGCGGAGATCGCCCGTGCGATTCGGACGGGATTCCCGTACGACGACTCTCCTCGGTGGGAGGTCCTGGGGAGGATCCAGGATCGGTATCGGGGCCTACTGGAGAAGTCCGGTCTCGGGGACCCCGACCAGGAGCGGAAGGAGGCGCTGGCGGAAGGACGGATCACCCTCCCAGGGGAGCTCTGGTTGGTGGGGGTGGTGGAGATACCGAGCCTCGTCCGGCGAATGGTGGACGCCCTCCCTGGATCGGTGCGGGCTCTGGTCCACGCTCCCCAGGAGATGGAGGCGGCCTTCGATTCTTTTGGGTGCGTGATCCCCGAGCGATGGGAATCGGTCCACCTCCCCCTGGACGACGGGAAGATCCGGGTGGTGGAGCGCCCTCCGGATCAGGCCGACGCGGTGGCGGACATACTGCGTCGGTTCGGGGGACGGTTCGCCGCGGAGGAGATTGTTGTGGCGGTCCCGGACCCGGAGGTGGTGCCCTACGTGGAGCGGGGCCTCTCCACGGTGGAGGTTCCCCACCGGTTTGCCGGCGGAACCCGGCTGATGGATACGGGGCCAGTAAGGCTCCTGGAGGCCCTGGGCGACTATCTGACCGACCGATCCTATCCCGCCTTTGCTTCGCTGATTCGCCACCCGGATCTCCACGATCTCGTGGAGGGAGCCGTGGACCAGGAGGAAGTGACGGGGGCCCTGACCAACGCCGATCGGTTCCAGGCAGCTCACCTGCAGGTTTCCATGGAGGGCCCCCTCCCGGGTAAGGACAGGTACGCTCGGCGCACCCGTATCCTGGT
>JASFRP010000262.1:0-5660 GCA_050114895.1 Gemmatimonadota bacterium | reverse complement strand
GTTCGAAGGAGGAATCCCTCGCCCCCCTCCCATTCCAACCCCGTCACCATCTCCTGAAACAGGTCCACCATCTCCAACTCGTCCAGCGTCCGCCGCACCCCACGGGGATACAGACCGCGGTCGCACTGAGCCCTGGGTCCCCGCACCGCAGGCCCCTTCGAGGAGTTCAGCATGCGAAAATGGATCCGGGACGCGTCCGTGGCCCTCCCCATCAACCCACCCAGCGCATCGATTTCACGGGCAACGATCCCCTTCGCCACGCCCCCGATAGCGGGGTTGCAGCTCATCTGGCCGATGCGGGAAAGATCCGGCGTAAGCAGGAGCGTTCGCGACCCAAGTCGGGCCGACGCCGCAGCGGCTTCCGCCCCCGCATGCCCACCTCCGATCACGACCACGTCGTAGTGCGAATCCATGCCGCGTTCTGGCAGTCCACCCAAAATCAGTAGAGGATCTCGAAGGAATCGGCCCTCAGGGAGCCGCGCGAATCAACCCCTTCCACTCCCTCCACCCTGGAGGCCGGTGGCCCCTGCCACAGACACGCCTCCATCCGCTCCACAGAGGATACCGGTCCGACGAGATGGACCATCACCGCGCCGTCGGGGAGGTTCCGGACCGTTCCCCCCAAACCCAACCGGAGGGCAGTGTCGCGGGTCCACGCTCGGAAGAACACGCCCTGCACCCGTCCCGTCACGCGGTACCCTCTCTGGACAACGACCTCTTCACACAACTTCGGCCTCCTATTTCCCAATGCAGAACTCTCTGAAGAGACGATCCAGGATCTCCTCTCTGGGAATCACCCCCAGGAGCTCCTCCAGAGCCGTCTCTGCAGGTCTCAGGTGGGTGGCCGCAACTTCGGCCGGAAGCCCCTCCTCCAATCCGGCCCTGAACGACACGACTTCCCCCAGGGCGCGGCGGATCCCCGCCGATTGCCGTGCCCTGGTGATCACCGGCGCATCACCCCTCTGGTTCAAGAGTCCCCCATAGGCCAGGGAGGGAAGGATCTCCTTCAGCTCAGCCAGACCCTCCCCTGTCTCCACCGAGAGATCCAGCATGGCCTTCACCTGGTCGCTGAGAACATCTTCCTGGATGACGTCACCGCCCCTCCCACCCTCCACCACCTCATCCACCTTCGTTCTGATCAGGACCACGGGGATCGGCGACACCTCTTCCAGAAAACGCTTCTCCTCTTCCTCGAGGGTTCTTCCGGACTCGGCGCAGAAGAGGATCAGGTCGGCCTTCTTGAGGTAGCGCCGGGCCACCTCTATCCCCAAGCTCTCTACCCGCTCCTGCGTGTTCCTCAACCCTGCTGTATCCACCAACCGGAAGGGAAACCCCCCAAGGGACACCACAGACTCCAGGGCGTCCCGGGTCGTGCCTGGCACTTCGGTCACGATGGCCCTCTCCTCCCCGAGGAGAGCGTTGAACAGGCTCGACTTCCCGGAGTTTGGTCTCCCCGCCAGGACCGTGATGGCTCCCTCCCTGAGCAGCTCACCCTCCGGAGCCGTTCTCAGGAGCTTCTCCATGGTCTCCTGCAGCTTCCCCGCCTCGTCCAGGATCCTGCTGAGGGGTACCGGTGGATCGTCCTCTTCAGGGAAATCCAGGTGATGGACCAGGAGAACCTCCAGAGCTACCAGCCCCTCCCGGAGCTCCCCGATCCTCCGGGATAACCCACGCTCGAGATGGTGCACGGCCGCCCCGTGCAGCGCCCGACTGCGCCCCTCCACGAGATCCAGCACCGCTTCCGTCTGGAGCAGGTCCATCTTACCGTTCAGGTAGGCCCGTCTCGTAAACTCACCCTTCTCCGCTCCCCTGGCCCCGAGGCGTCGACACGCCTCCTGGATCAACGCGGGGGAGAGCCACCCTCCGTGCGAGGATATCTCCACCATGTCCTCCCCCGTGTAGCTTCCGGGAGCCGGAAAGGCGGTCACCACCACCTGATCCAGGAGCTCCCCCGAATCGGGATCACGGGCCCGGGTAACGGTAGCGGTCCGTGCCTTCGGGGTCCCATCCAGCCCTGGGCAGAGCTTGAGGAGGACGGGGAAGGCGCCTGGACCCGAGAGCCGAATCACCGCCAGCGCACCCGCACCTGCCGGAGTGCTCACAGCCACGATGGTATCGGGATCTGCCATCTCGGCTCCTCGGATTGGCGTTCCCTTCTCGGGACGAAGCGGAAAGTTCGGGGGAGCCCATCTGTCCCCAACTCCCCCTCGGAACCCCCGTAGACCCTTCAAAGGCGACCACCCAGCCGCCGCCGTATTACTTCGAGAGGGTCAGCGGCCCTTTCGCCTGGGCCTTCTTCCTCTCCCCTGCGATCCATATCTGCTGCGGGAGTGTCGCGATGTTCGCGGTGGCGTAATACAGGTTCAATCCTGAAGCGAGCTGGAAGAAGATGAACACCATCATGATGGGCATGAAATACATCATCATCTTCATCTGCTGATTCGTCTGCGGCATGGACCTCATGCTCACCCACTGGAGAAGGAACATGGATACGCCGAGAAACGCCGGCAGAATGAACAAGGGGTCAGGAGCCGAGAGATCCGGAAGCCAGAGAAAGGCCACCCCCCGCAACTCGATGGTGTTCTGAAAAACGAAGAACAGGGCAATCAGAACTGGCCAGGGGAGAAGCATGGGGAGGCACCCACCCAGGGGATTGTAGCCGTGCTCCTTCCACAGCTTCATCATCTCCTTCTGGAGCTTCTCCGGATTGTCCTTGTATTTGGCCTGGATCTCCTGGATGAGCGGCTGAACCGCCATGTTCTTGATCTGGGATCGCATGGCCTTCTGGTTCAGCGGGAACAGGACCACCCGCATCAGGACTCCAAAGAGGATCAGGACCCAGCCGTACCCGATCTTCAAGTTCTCATGGAGGAAGGTGAGGATGGCCATGATGATCCCCACGATGGGCCGCACGAGGGGCCGGACGAACTTCCATCCGTAGGGATTCACGTTCTGCATGTCCTCCCCGAGGTTCGACAAGCGTGCGAACTCCTGGGGGCCCATGAACAGACGAAAGGAAAACGACCCGCCGCCCGAAAGGGCCTCTGTCACCGTCAGGTCAGCCTGGTGGTCGCCGGCGCGCTCCTGGGCAATCACACCTCCGAGATATGCCTCCTGTTCCTCTGAACTTCCGGCGAGAAGGGCAAAGACGAAGTACTTGCTCTTGAAAGCCGCCCACAGGAACGGCCCCTGCTCCACCTGAACGCCCGTCACCCTGTTCAGCGACTGGGCCCGGATCCCCTGCTGGGCATGATTCACCACGTAGGCCGATGCCCGGATCTCGTCCCTTTCCCGCTGCTCGTTGAAGGGGATCCCACTCCCCAGGTCGATGAGGAGCAACTCACCGTCGATGTTATGGGCCTGGCCGGAAACCTGAACCACGTAGGAGTCCGAGTGAAACGTGTACGCCACTTCGTAGGTGAAGGGGTGGGTGGGGTGCCGGTAGATGAACCGGAGGGTTGCGTCTCCCCCTCCCTCGGAGAGCCGGATGCCCTCCGCGGGTTCCACCTCGAACGGGAGATCTCTCAGGTCCAGTGTGTCGCCGGCCACCAGGATCCTGACTCCAAGCGCACCGTTCCCGTCCGGCGAAATCAGCTCCACGGAGCCCGGAAGGGCGAAGGACGGGAAGCTCAGAAGCCGAGCCGACAGAAGGCGAGCCCCCAGAGTGGAGAAGGTGAAATCGTAAAGGGGACCACGGACGGACACGAGAATGTCAGATGGGCGGCCCTGCTCCTCGCCCTGAGCCACCGTCTCCCCCGCCCCACCGGGGATAACAGGATCCCGAGATGCCGGCTCTGCCCTCTCCTCTTCCCTCTCCGCCCCCGCAGGGGGCACTGTCCTCTCCGTGTCCGACGGGACGGCCACCTGCACGGAGTCACTTCCCGGGGGCAGCAGGGGCTCTTCCGGCGGCACGGGTGGGAAGGCTACGTTCGTGATCACCAGAACGGCGATCATCAGCACCACTGCCAGGAGAAATCGGATCTCGGTTCTCATGGTACCGGGTCGTACCCCTTACCCCCGAAGGGATGGCAACGAAGCAGGCGTCGAAGAGCCATCCAGGCACCCCGTCCCGCCCCATATTTCTCGATGGCTTCCTGGGCGTATGCCGAGCAGGTCGGCGTGTACCGACACGATGGAGGCGTAAACGGCGAGACGGCCCGGCGGTAGAAGCGGATCACCGCCAGGAAGACGGCCCTGAGCATAGCTCCTCGATCATCTCTATGAGTTCTTTTCGAAGCTCCCGGTACGCGATCCCATAGGCCTCTCTTCGGGCCCTTATCAGGAGGTCCAGAGACACCCCGGACACCCTCAGGCGCGATAGCACTTCCTTTCGACCCACCTCCCTGAGACGCCGCTTCACCCGGTTCCGGTCCACGACGCGACGCCCATACCGGGGTACCACCACGCCGAGCCTCGAAGCAGACCTTTCCGAAGACAAAAAGAAGACGTCCAGGTGAGACGTCTTCTTCCTCCAGCCCCTCCGGAGAAGCTCCCGAATATCCCTGGCCTCGGAGATTCGACTCGACGGAGGGAGTCGGGAATTCCCCGGCGCTCCCGCTCCCGGGCGCGCCAAACTCACCGGTCCTACTTCGAACCGACGCTCACCACCAGACGCCGCCGCCCCCTCTGGCGCCGCCGGTTGAGGGTCTTTCGGCCCCCCTTGGTCTGCATTCGTGCCCGGAATCCGTGCTTGTTCTTCCGCTTCCGGTTCCGCGGCTTGTACGTCGGCATCATGGCGAATCACCCACCCGAAACTTGTTGGCGCTCGAAAATTAGCTTTCAAAGGTACCAGCGGGCCCGGGCCAGGGTCAACCCCGAAAGCCCTTCTACTCCATGGATTTGTCTGACATCGGCGGGGCCACGATTGACTTTTCCACAGTCCGGGAATAGCTTGCCACCCCCCAATTCCGGGCATTCTCTCCTGGTCCTCCGGCCCCGGCAGTCTCCTGGGCGTTCCGCCAGGAGCTATCGTCCCGGTGTCGTCCACCAGGGACAAACCGGTCCGGTGGGGTCCCTTACGTTTCACTCGTGCGTCCATGGAGCTTACGGCTTCCGAACTCTGGTCCCGAATTCTCGAGGTCGTCCAGGCCGGGCTTCCGGAGCAGGCTTTCCGGACCTGGTTGGCCGGCACGAAGGCTTCCGGCCTCTCCGAAGGGGACCTCCTCATCGAGGCACCTAGCCAGTTTCATGTAGAGTGGCTGGAGGACAAGTACGGCCCTCTCCTGGAGGAAACGGCCAGGAAGGTGTTGGGGCGCCCTCTCAGCATCTCCTTCTCCACGGGAGAGCCCGCCTCCCTTCCGCCGGTTCCGGTTCTGGAGCTGTCGTCCTCACAACCCGGGAGCCCCCCCCGGTTTCCGCCATCGTCCCCCCAAGGCACCTCTCCAACGCCACCCCTCGGCCTCAACGGCCGTTACACCTTCGACCGTTTTGTCGTGGGGGGCGACAACCAGCTTGCCTGGGCTGCCGCGAAAGCCGTGGCGGAGAAGCCTGCCCTGGCCTACAACCCTCTCTTCCTCTATGGAGGTGTGGGCCTGGGTAAGACCCACTTGATGCACGCAATCGGGAACGCCATCGTCGAAACAAACCCCCGGAAGAGAGTGTCCTACGTTCCCTCCGAACAGTTCACAAACGAGCTGGTCACCTCCATCCGGGAGGGGACC
>JASFRP010000261.1:0-5668 GCA_050114895.1 Gemmatimonadota bacterium | reverse complement strand
CCCCTCCTCCACCAGGAGATCGCATCCGGTCAGGGAGTCGAAGTGCGTGGCCATCATGCGGGTTTCCACCCCCGTCCCCCCCAGCTCCGGGAGGTCGTGGCAGGAGCTGCACCGGTCCTGGAGGTACAGGGGCCCCAGCCCCTCCGCTGGGGTCCAACCGTGGTGGAACCAGGCTCGGCCTCTCTCGAACCGGGCGAGCTCCGCCTCGGAGAGACCCGGCAGGGGCTCCCCGGGGGCCCCCGCGGGTACATCCTCTCCACAGCCGGAGCAGGCGAGGGCCAGCAGAACGGCGTGTCTCAGCGTCCGGAGCACCGGACCAGACGGTGGCCGCATTCTTTCTTCCTTAGAAAGGCTATGGGTGAGCCATCGTATGGGAGCATCAATTGTGGAAGAAGGGTGGAGGAGGGACAAGGCGGCGACTCCCTTAACTTCGTACCGGGAATCCTCTAGACTTGATGTCGAGGCTCCCGAGACCCCTCAGCGGATGGGACCTGCACGGTGTCAGACTGTTGATGAAACGCGTTTTTGCTCTTGCCACGATCCCCCTTCTCGGGTGCGCCAGCTCCGGCGGAGAGGCGGGCCTCCTTGGGACTCCCCAGGTGCGGACCGTCGTGGCCGGGTCCGTGAGCCCGGACGGCGGGGGGATGGGGGTGGGAGCCATGTCCATCACCTACCTGGTGGAGCCGGTTCTCGTGAGCTCCGTGGTTCCAGCCACGCCGGACGTGGTCTGGCCCCTCCTCCTGGACGCTCTTGCCTCGGAGGGGCTCTCGCCCGACGGCGTGGACGCTACGACGGGGCTGGTCTCCGTGGGCCGGGTCGAGTGGTCCAGGGAGCGGAATGGTCTTCCCCTCAGCACGTTCCTGGATTGCGGAATCTCGGCAACGGGGCGATCGCTGGCGGACGACGCCCGCATCGTGGCGGCCATGACCACCCAGGCGGAGGCCGACGGAACCGAGGACACCCGGGTCACCATCCGTCTGGAGGCGGTGGCCTTTCCCCTGGGAGAGTCCGGGGAGCGGGCCAGAGAGTGCAGGACGAATCAGGAGTTGGAGCATGCCATCCTGGGGCATATCGAGCGGGCGACGATTCCCGCGCCCGCCGCAGGGGAGGTCCGAGCCACGACCCCTGGGGTAGCATCGGCGGGACCCACGAGGACCGCCCCGACCCTGATGACGGATCTCCCCTTCTCCCCCGGGGACAAGGTGCGGATCTGGCTATCCGATTCGGAGCGGATCACCGGAGCCTTCCTGGGCTTCCAGGCGGACGCCCTCCTCCTGAAGAAGAGCCGCAGAACCCATGTGCCGTTCTGGTCCATCGACGCCATCCAGGTGAAGCACACGCACCAACTTCCCATTGTCCTGGGTTCCGTGTTGGGGATCGCGGCGGGGATCACGGTGGCGACGACGACGGAGATGGGGATCGGTGGGCGGCACGCCGTCCAGGGGGAGATTCTCAATCCGGGGCTCGGGGCCGTGGTGGGGGGGCTCGTGGGGGCCGCGGTGGGGTACATCCTGGGGACTTCATGGATCGACGTTCCCCTGGACACCGTGTGGCCGGATCCTGCCCTGGAGCGGTGAGATGAGAGATGCTCGGCTTCTGATCGGCGCCCTGGTCCTCCTCCTGGTGGCCTGTTCCAGTCCCTTCGGTTTCGTGGACGAGAATCGCCGGATGATCCTCGAGGGTGTGGTGACGGACGGGGCCTCCGGGCAGCCGCTGGAGGGGGTGTACGTGAGCCTGGAGTGGACGCCGGAAGACAACCCGGACCAGGGGCAGGGCGCCGTTGTCCACGTGGACACGAACACTGCCGCTGACGGCTCCTACCGTGTGGAGGCGAAGCTCTCCGAGGTGAATTGCACCACCGCCTTCCTGAGGGTCGCCCGTTCGGGGTATAGGGCGGTTCTCATCCACCCGGACTGCAAGTCCGGGAAACAGACCTTCGACGTGGCGCTGCCTCCGGCCTGACCGCGACGGTGGCAAGGCCGGTCCTTGTCGAGGCCTCAGGACGTCGGACCAGGGATCCGGCCCCCGCGTCGGGGAGGAGAATTCCTGTTGACTTTTTCCTTCCTGGCCTCTATCTGTTCCCCACTGACCATTTCTGAGTGCCGGAGCCAAGTGTTCCGCGTATCGGATTCCTTGAGCGAATCGTCCCAGGTCTTTCCACTCGGTGGGCTTCGGGGCTTTTGAATTAAGGGCGTCCCTCCTCCGGTGCATGGTGCGCCGAAGGGTGATGCCCCCATGAAGACCCGGCAGCGGGTTTCGGAGTCCCATTCCTCCGGCTTCGATCGTCCTTGGAGTGATCGGAGCACCGGCGGCGGGGTCCGCCTCTGGCTGTCGAAACTCGTTCCTCTGGGACCCCCAAACGCAGGAGACTCTGCGATGAGACCTTCCCGTGTGATTCGTGTGTCACGGGCATCCTTCGCCCTCTTGTCCCTGACCCTGGCCGCGGCGCTGGCTCTTCCGAGCCTCTCCAGCGCGCAGCAGACCGGGTCGGTGACCGGATCGGTGGTGGATGCCACGAACCAACAACCCCTGAGCGGTGCCCAGGTCAGTATCGAGGGGACCCAGCGCGGAGCCCTCTCCGACGGCCGGGGGCGATTCCTCATCCTCCAGGTCCCCACGGGTCCCCAGACAGTGCGGGTGACCTACATCGGGTACGGGACTCAGACCCAGGAGATCACGGTGAGCGAGGGCGAACCCGTGACCCTGAACTTCGAATTGCAGATCAGCGCAGTGTCCCTGGACGAGGTCGTGGTCACGGGAACGGCCGGGGCCGTGGAGAAGCGGAAGGTCGGGAGCTCCATGACCACCATGAACATGGCCCAGGTCCAGGAGAACGTCCCGGTGCAGGACTTCGGGACGGCCCTCCAGGCCCGGATCCCCGGCGTACGCTCGGTAGGGACGGTGGGAGGTGTGGGAGCCAGTCGCCAGCTCCAGATCCGTGGGATGGCCAGCCTACGCCTCGACCAGCGCCCGGTGATCTACATCGACGGAGTCCGGGTGGACGCCGCCCAGACCGAGTGGGGTGGAATGGCCAGCGCGGCCTGCTGCTCCTTCAGCGGTGGCGCGGCGGAGGACCGGCTGTCGGACCTGAACCCTTCGGAGATCGAGCGCATCGAGGTCTTGAAGGGAGCGGCGGCCGCCACTCTGTACGGATCCGAGGCCACCAACGGGGTGATTCAGATCTTCACCAAGCGGGGTCGCAGCAACTCCCCGCCCCAGTTCTCCATGAACATGAGCACCGGCTTCAACCGGCTCCGGGAGAACTTCCAGACCACGTTGTACCCCGAGTTCCGGGGCCCCGATGGCTTCCAGGCCCACGACTCCAACGATCTCATCGAGAACGGACTGATCAGCACCGTCGATCTCTCGGCCCAGGGCGGCGGTGAGGACGTGACCTACTTCGTGTCCGGAGGGTACAGCTTCGAGGAGGGCTCGCTTCAGCCCAACAACCAGAAGCGAGCGAACATGCGCTCGAACCTCCGCTGGGTGGCCTCGGACCAGTGGACCTTCGCCATCAACACCGCCTACAGCCGGAACAAGATCCTGGACCTCCAGTCCGGGAACAACTGGATGTCCATGCTGGGGAACGCCCTCCTGGGGAATCCACGGAAGGCCACGGAGGAATATCCCTACGGGGAGCCCTGGCTCTCGGTGTCGGACATCAAGAAGGTGGACACCTTCGACGACACGAACCGGTGGACCGGTGGAATCACCGCTACGTATACTCCTACCACCTGGTTCTCCAACAAGCTCACCTTCGGGATCGACAACGTGGACGAGGAGAAAAGCCGACTCCTCCCATACGGCTACTACTACACCTACGTCGGAACCGTGGGTGAGCGGAACCTGGGGTACCGGCGTGCCCGAAACATCACCGCCGACTACCTGGGGACCATGAGCTTCGGCCTCACGGAGGGAATGGACTCGGAGCTCTCCTTCGGAGCCCAGGGGTTCTGGGAGACCAATAGCGAGCAGATGGCCACGGGCCGGGGCTTCGCTGCTCCCGGTGTGACTACCGTGGGTGGTGCGGCCATCACCTTCGGGGACGAGAGCTTCAGGGAGACGGTGAACATCGGGCTCTTCGCCCAGGACCGGCTCTCGTACAACGACAAGCTCTTCGCCACCCTCGGTGTGCGGGTGGACGGAAACAGCTCCTTCGGTGAGAACTACGGCCTGAAGACCTATCCGAAGTTCGATCTGGCGTACCAGATCTCCCAGGAGGGCTTCGTGCCGGAGTTCATCTCCAGCCTCAAGCTCCGGGGCGCCATCGGACAAGCCGGGAAGTTCCCCGGTGCCTTCGATCAGTTCCGGACCTTCAGCCCCACCACGGTGCTGGACGACCTGGCGGGGGTGAGCCCCAGCAACCCGGGGAACGCGAACCTGAAGCCGGAGACCACCACGGAGGTGGAAGGGGGCTTCGACGCCGGGTTCTTCCAGGACAAGGTCGGCCTGACCTTCACCTACTATCATGCCAAGACGGTGGACGCCCTCCTGGGCATCAGCTTGCCGCCCAGCGAAGGGTTCTCCAGCTCCCGTCTCGAGAACGTGGGAGAGATCAAGAACCAGGGGTGGGAGGTGAGCGTCAACTACACTCCCGTCAACACCGCCGACATGCGTTGGACGGTGGATCTGAACCTGGACGGGAACAAGAACGAGATCCTCTCCCTGGGCGACCAGGCGGTCTATCGCCTCATCAACAAGTGGGAAGGTGGGGGCTGGCGGAGCGGCGGCCAGGCGGTGGTGGACTCGGTCCTCTACCTCGGCGGCTATTACGTGGGGTACCCCATCCGCTCCGGATGGGCCCGGGAGATCGTCGACTACGACGCCACCAGCAACACCCACACCCGGTCCGACTTCAACTTCTACCAGGGGCCGCCTCTGCCCACCTTCAACGCGTCCCTGGGGAACACCTTCACCTTCGGTTCCTTCCGGGTCTACGGCCTCCTGTCCATGCAGCGCGGGTCGGTGTTCAGCAACAGCGACCGTCCGTACCGGATGCGGCAAGGGGGAGGGGACGAGTACCTCGGTCTCTTCGACTTCGACAACCGGGATTCCAACGGGAACCCGACGCCTACTTTCGCGTCGGACTCCCTGCTGGACTACTTCACCCTGGCCAGCGGCTACGACTCCCGGGACAACATCCGGATCCGGGAGGTGTCGGTGTCCTACAACGTGCCCCTCTCCTTCACGAACATGCTCGGTCTGAGCCGCACGACCCTCACCCTTTCGGGGCAGAACCTGCACTGGTGGGACGACTGCAACTGCCTGGACCCCGACATGAACTACCTGGGAGGGGCGGTGCGGCAATCCGGGTTCCTTGCCATGCCTCAGAGTCGGAAGTTCCTCTTCTCCATACGAACAGGCTTCGGTGGGTGAGGGGTGAGGCATGAGACCGAAAGAACGGAAACCCGGAATGAAGGGAATGACATCGATGAATAGAACAACGAGACTCCTGGGAGGCGGCGCGCTGGCTGCGCTGCTCTTCATGGGAGTGTACGCGTGCGGAGACCTGCTGGAGGTGTCCGATCCCCAGCGATATACCTCCGAAGACCTGGATCAATCATTGAAGGCAGTCGCCGACGGCGTGGAGGGAGACCTGAACTCCTCCCATGACAATGTGGTGGTCCACAACGCTCTGGCCTCGGACGAGCTCCAGCACAGTGGCACG
>JASFRP010000260.1:0-5669 GCA_050114895.1 Gemmatimonadota bacterium | reverse complement strand
CCATCCGAAAAGAGCTGGAGGCTCATAGCTACCAGGAGATCCTCCGGATCGTCGGGGGGATGGGAGCGCGGCCGGTGGGCTGGGCTCTGGCGCTGACCCTTCTGAGTTACTTCGTCCTCTCCGGATACGACATCCTGGCGGTGAGGGCCACGGGCTCGTCGCTCCCGTACCACCGTGTCGCCCTGGCCTCTTTCCTGGGCTACGCCTTCAGCCAGGCTCTGGGGTTCTCCCTGTTCACCGGCGTACCCGTCCGGTTCCGTCTCTATTCCTCATGGGGGCTCTCTTCGTCGGACATCGCCCGGGTGGTGGCCTTCTACACCTTCACCTTCTGGCTGGGGTTGGCGGGCGTGGCGGGTGTGGTCTTCCTCCTGGAGCCGGGGGTGGCCGCCGAGGTCCTGCGCCTGGGCCGCTTCCTCCCACAGCTCCTGGGGGGGACCCTGCTGGCGGGTGTCATAGCCTATGTCGTGTGGGCCCGGTTGGCCCGGAGCCCCCTGCGGATCCGGTCCTTCGAGCTGCCACGGCCCACGGCCCGGGTTGCCCTGGCCCAGCTCGCCGTGGGGGCGGCGGACTGGACCGTCGCGGGGTTGGTCCTCTTCGTTCTCCTCCCCCAGGGAAGTGGGCTGAGCCTTCCCCTCTTCCTGGGGGCCTTCGTCCTCGCCCAGACCGCCGGCCTCCTCAGCGCGGTACCCGGTGGGCTGGGGGTCTTCGAAGCGGCCCTCCTCCTCCTCCTCCCGGCCTCGGTGCCCAACTCCTGGGCACTGGGCGCCCTGGTGGCCTACCGGATCGTGTACTACCTGGTGCCTCTTACCCTGGCGGTGCTGGTGCTGGGAATGTACGAGGCCGCTCTCCGCAGGGAGGCGGTGGCCCGGGCCACGGTGGCCCTGGGTGCCGGCGCCACCTCGGTGGTTCCCTTCCTCCTGTCCCTGGCCATCTTCGCCGCCGGAGGCTCGCTGCTGGTGACGGGAGCCCTGCCCATTCCCCGGGCCGAGGTGGATTGGCTGGCAGGCTTCCTTCCCCTCTCCCTCATCGAGGCTTCCCACTTCCTGGGAAGCGTCGTCGGCGCGTGGCTCCTCATCCTGGCCTGGGGGGTGCAAAGACGCCTGGACGGTGCCTACCACCTGACGGCGTTACTCCTGGGCGCCGGAGCCCTCCTGGCCACGGCCAAAGGGGGGGGCCTCTTCCAGGCCGGGGGGCTTCTGGTTCTTCTACTGGTCCTGTGGGCCTCCCGGAGGGAGTTCTTTCGGAGGGCCACCCTCACCTCGGAGCCCTTCACGCTGGCGTGGGGCGCAGCTGTGGCCGCGGTCCTGCTGGCCACGGTGTGGCTGGGCTTCTTCGCCTACAAGGAAGTCAACTACTCCGGAGAGATGTGGTGGCAGTTCGCCCTCACGGAGCACGCCCCCCGTTCTCTGCGGGCATCGGTTGGAGGGCTGGCGGTGGTGGCGGTCTTCGCCCTCCAGCGGCTGTTGCGTCCGGCCCAGCCGGAGGCGGAGACGGCCCCGGGGGAAATCCCCGAAGAGGTTCCACCCCTGGCACTGGCCTGCCCCCGGGTCCAGGCCCACATGGCGCTGCTGGGTGACAAATCCTTCCTCCTGAGTGAGAGTGGGAACGCCTTCGTCATGTATGCCCAGAAGGGGCGCAGCTGGATCGCCCTGGGCGATCCGGTGGGGGAGGAGGAGGAGTATCCCGAGCTCGTCTGGCAGTTCCGGAACCGGGTCCACCGGCACGACGGCTGGCCCGTCTTCTTCGAGGTCTCCCCCGCCTTCCTGCCCCTGTATCTGGATGCAGGGCTGACCCTCCTCAAGGTCGGGGAGGAAGGGCGCGTGCCCCTGGTATCCTTCTCCCTGGAGGGCAGCCACCGATCGGAGCTGCGACAGACGGTCCGGAGGGTGGAGCGGGAGGGGGGAAGCTTCCAGGTAATACCCCGGGAGGAAGTGGAGCCCGTCCTGCCGGAGTTGAAAGCCGTGTCCCAGGCCTGGCTTTCGGAGAAGACGACCCGGGAGAAGGGATTCTCCCTGGGAGCCTTTTCCGAGGAGTACCTGCGCTGGTCTCCGGTGGCGGTGGTCCGGGCGGAGGGTCGGATCGTGGCGTTCGCCAACATCCTGGGAGCCCAGGGGAAGGTGGAGCTGGCTCCGGACCTGATGCGCTACCGGGAGGAGGCCCCCAGAGGAGCGATGGAGTATCTCTTCATCCAGATGATGCTCTGGGGCTCGGAGAAGGGCTACGAGTGGCTGAGCCTGGGCATGGCCCCCCTCTCGGGACTCGAGACCGGCCCGGTGGCGAGCCTGTGGAGCCGGGTCGGGGCCGCCGTCTTCCGGCACGGAGAGCACTTCTACAACTTCCAGGGACTCCGGAGCTACAAGGAGAAGTTCCAGCCGGTCTGGGAGCCTCGCTATCTCGCCTCCCCCGGAGGGGCCGCTCTGCCCTTCATCTTCACGAATCTCAGCTCCCTCATCTCCGGTGGGATCGTGGGGGCGTTGAAGAAGTAGGGAGGCGAGGGGGGCCAGGGGGGCCGGAAGTCCGTCAATCCTGCCGCCAGCTCCGCCCCTCCCGGGCGAGGAGCTCCTCTGCGGCCCCGGGGCCCCAGCTTCCGGCCTCGTAATTGGGGAATCCCGGTGCCGGCTCCTCTTCCCATCTTCGCACCAGCGGGTCCACGATCTTCCATGCCTCCTCGATCCAGTCGGCCCTGGCGAACAGGGTCTGGTTGCCCTCCATGACGTCCAGGAGGAGCCAGGCGTAGGCCCGGGGCGGGTCCTGGATTCCGAAGGCGTCGGCGTAGAGGAAGGTCATGGTGACGGGCTGGAGCTGCAGCCGCGGGCCGGGTCGCTTCCCTACCAGGGTCTGGATGATTCCCTCTTTGGGTTGAAGCCGGAAGACCAGATCGTTGCACTGGGTCGGAAGGCCTCCATCCCTGGGGAACATGAAATGCGGTGTGGGCTTGAAACGGATGGCGACTTCCGTGAGCCTCCGGGCCAACCGCTTTCCCGTCCTGAGGTAGAAGGGCACCCCGGCCCACCGCCAGTTGTCAAGAGTGAGCCGTATCGCGGCGTAGGTCGCCGTGTCGGAAGTGGCGGCCACGCCCTCCTCCTCACGGTATCCGGAGAGCTGCCTCCCCTCGAGGGTGCCCGGCCCGTATTGGCCACGGACCACGTCCCTCTCCAGGTCCATGGGGGTCACGTTGACGGACTGGAGCACCTTCACCGTCTCGTCACGGAGCGACCTGCCGTCGAAGGCCAGGGGGGGCTCGATGGCCGTCATGCAAAGGAGCTGGAGGAGGTGGTTCTGGATCATGTCCCGGACCACCCCCGTCTGTTCGTAGAACCCGGCCCGGGTGCCGATGCCGAGGTCTTCCGCCACCGTGATCTGGACGTGGTCGATGTAATTCCGATTCCAGATGGGTTCGAAGGAGGAGTTGGCGAAGCGGAAGGCGAGCATGTTCTGGACCGTTTCCTTCCCCAGGAAATGGTCTATGCGGTAGATCTGGTCTTCCCTGAAGACGTTCCGGATCTGCCGGTCGAGCCTCCGGGCGCTCTCCAGGTCTTCCCCGAACGGTTTCTCGATGACCAGGCGGCGCCACCCGTGTTCCGACCGGGTCAGGCCCACGGCCTCCAGGCGCGTGACGATGTCCGAGAAGGCCTCCGGGGGCACGGCAAGGTGGAAGAAGACGTTGTCCGGGATGCCGAATTCCTCCCGGACCCGTTCGATCTCCCGGGCGAGGGCCGAGTATTCCTGTTCCTCGTCCTGGGAGGAAGGTGCCGGCACGTAGCTCATCCGCCGGCAGAACTCCCTCCATCCTCGGGCTCCCTCCGGCGTGCCGGTGTCCACCCACTGCTCCGCCCTCTTCCGGAAGGTGTCGGAGTTCCACTCGGTTCGGGCGAACCCCACCACCGCGAAGCGATCGGCGAGGAGCCCCTTCCCGTGGAGCTCGTAGAGGGAGGGGATGAGCTGCCGGTGGGCCAGATCTCCGCTGGCTCCAAAGATCACCATCACGCACGGGTCCGGGGGATGTCCCTCCTGAAAACCCCCGCTGGGGACGTGTATGCCTGTGGAGACTCCATCAGCCATGGCCTTCCTCCTCGGTGGTGACATCGAAATTCCTGCCCTCCCAGTGCCCTGCCCGGGTCCAATAGAAGGTGAAGGAGAGGGGAGCCGTCTGCCGGGGTCGCGCCCTCAGATCGACGAAATGGACCCCCAGCACCGGGACCGATATCGACTCCGTATCCTCCCAGGTGGACCAGCCGTCGCGGCTCCAACGGAGCCGGAAGGGCGCCTGGGCCTGGATCCGGAGGGGCACTCCGCCCCGGAGCCGCCGGGGCTGTCGACTGAACTTCCACACCTCCAGTGGCCGGCTCTTGCCCCCCGGGAGGTACCGCTCAGCCACCTCGGAGATCCGGTCGAACACGATGCCGTCGTGGGTGGAGCGCAGAAGGCGGATGTATTCGGCGTGGGCCCACATGAGGGGCATGGCCGAACCCGTGGGTCTTCCGAGGAACAGGCCGGCCTCGGGTCGGTCCGTCCTCTCGTCCCATACCTGTTCCGGAAGGAGACCGGCTCCGTTGGCGAAGGCCTCCATGGCCCTGAGATAGGGCTTCGGGCTTCGCCCTGCCGCCAGCTCATAGTGGCCCCGTTCCCCCGTCAGGAGGGGCCAGCCTCGGCCCCGCCCGGAGCCGGCATAGGGCTCTCCACCCGGTCCCTGCCCGTACCCGTCGTGGTTGTACCGGCGCCAGGTGGGCCCGGCGGGGGTCTCCACCTTCAGCACCGCGTCCACCACCCTCAGGGAGTCTTCCACCAGGGGGTCCCCCCCCTTTCGGATCCCGTAACGCACCAGCTCCAGGAACCCAGCGTCCACGATGTCCTTTCCCGGGAAGACGGAGGCGTCGCCAGGGGGCTGGTTGGCGATACGGATGACACCCAGGTTGGGATCTTCCTCCGGGTGGGGATCCCGGAGGTCGATGGGATTGACCCGGATGTAGTGCCGGGGGACGTCGGCGAGGATCTCCCCGTCCGTGGTCACGGTCCACTCTTCCACGTGGCAGTCGAGGAAGTCGGCGTAGCCCTGGAGGTAGTCGGCCGTTGCCTGGTCCCCTCGCTCCCTGGCGAAGAGGGCGGCGCAGGTGAGGCCGGCGATGTTGCTGGCCAGGGTGGAGGGTGAGTACCCGCCGGCCTCCTCCCAACGATCCTGGGGCGTGGCGGGCCCGTGGCGCACGAGGTATCCGGCGGCAGCCAGGACGGTGGGATAGGGGTCGAAGTCTTTCAGGGCCCCGGCCTCGTGGAGACGTCGTGCCAGCAGGATGGGGAAGGCCACTTCGTCCAGCTGGATGCCGGACCAGTAGGGCCGTCCGTCGACCCAGAAATTCTGGTAGAACCCGCCGTCCTGGTTCTGGGTGGCCGCCAGGTAGATGAGGGCTCGGAGAGGCGTGCTCTGGTTCCCGGACGCCAGGAGGCCCATGGCGCTGTTCACCATGTCCCGGGTCCACACCAGATGGTATCCCCCCAGGTCTTCGTCCCCCATGACCTCTCCCCACGGGATGCTGAGGGAGGCGATCATGGCCCCCGGGTAGGTCTTGTCCTCGTGGGCCAGGAGGAGGCTGTGGCTCCGGCGGTAGAGCCGACCGGAATCTTCCGATGCCTCTTCCAGGGGGTGAAGGCGGGCGCACGCCCGGGACCATTGC
>JASFRP010000259.1:0-5677 GCA_050114895.1 Gemmatimonadota bacterium | reverse complement strand
GCTGTTGGGGCAGCTCGCTGAGAGCACGGTGGCCAACATCGTGGATCCCCTGTACACGGTGGTGGCAAAGTTCCCGAAGCGGTACCTCCCGGCCAGGCGCTGACTCCGGGAGGGAGCAGGGGTGAAGGCAGGGTGAGGTTCAGGGATCTGGAACTTTTTAGGAGGTCCAGCGGTTAGGATGGGGCCGACACCCCCTGAGGGGGACATTCGCACTTCAACACCCGGAATCATGGCTATCTGGAAACCCGTCGGGATCCCGTCTTCGGAGATCACGCCCTACGAGGTCTATCTGAATCGCAGGAGGTTCATGGGCAAGGCTGTGAAGCTCGCCGTCGCGGCCAGCCTGGCTCCCGGTGCCCTGGCGGCGTGCGATTTCTCTGGTGAGGCTTCGGCATCACTCCCCGGCGGAAGCACAGGGCGTGAGAGTTCGGACGGGGCGCTCTTGCAGGACGAGCTCACGCCCTTCGAAGACGTGACCGGGTACAACAACTTCTACGAGTTCGGTACCGGGAAGTCGGATCCTGCGCGGAACGTGGGAGATTTCCCTTCCCGGCCCTGGACGGTTCGAATCGACGGGCACTGTGAGAACCCCGGGGAGTTCGACGTCGATGCCTTGACGGCGCGTTTCCCCTCCGAGGAGCGGGTCTATCGCCTCCGATGCGTGGAGGCCTGGTCCATGGTCATCCCCTGGCAGGGCTTTTCCCTCAAGGACCTCCTGGGATGGGTCCAGCCGACCAGCCGAGCCAAGTTCGTCCAGTTCACCACTCTTCACGATCCGGACCAGATGCCCGGCCAGCGGTCTCATATTCTGGACTGGCCCTACGTGGAGGGTCTCCGGATGGACGAAGCCCTTCATCCTCTCACCATCCTGGCGACGGGGCTCTATGGCCGAGACCTGCTGGGGCAGAACGGAGCCCCTCTCCGGCTTGTGGTGCCGTGGAAGTATGGGTTCAAGAGCATCAAGTCCATCGTCCGGATCCGTCTGGTGGAGGACATGCCACGGACCGCCTGGAACGTCTTTGCCCCCAACGAATATGGGTTCTATGCCAACGTGAACCCCGAGGTGGACCACCCCCGGTGGAGCCAGGCCCGGGAGCGGCGGATCGGCGAGTTTCGGCGGCGTCCCACTCTCCCCTTCAATGGGTACGCCGACGAGGTGGCGTCATTGTACGATGGAATGGACTTGAAGAAGTGGTTCTGAGGAACGAACGGTGAAGAAGCGGAATTCCGATATCTGGCTGAAGCTCCCGGTCTGGGCCCTGGGCATGGGACCCCTGGCATGGGGTGTGTGGGCCTTCTTCGCCGACGCGCTGGGGGTGGACCCCGTGGAAACCATGCTCCTCGTGCCTGGGCGGTGGGCGCTGGTCTTCCTCCTGCTGGGACTTGCGGTTTCCCCCGTCCGTCGGTTCACGGGCTGGAGCCGGATCATCCGGATCCGGCGGCTGCTGGGTCTCTTCGCATTCTTCTATGCCTCGCTCCATTTCCTGATCTACCTGGCGGTGGATCAGGGTTTCGCATGGTCGTTCATCCTGGAAGACATCGCTGAGCGTCCTTTCATCACGGTGGGGTTCGCCGCCCTGGTTCTCCTCGTTCCCCTGGCCGTGACCTCCACACGGGGCTGGATCCGCAGCCTCGGGCGACGGTGGCAGCTTCTGCACAGGTTGGTCTATCCGGCCACGGCTCTCGGGGCCCTCCATTTCTACTGGAAGGTGAAAGCCGACACCTTCTGGCCCCTGGTAGCCGCAGGAATCCTCGGAGTACTCCTCCTGGCTCGCGTGCCAGGGTGGATGGCCCGGGGCGCCAGGCGGCGGGGGAGCGGCGGAAGGAAGGAGACACGCCGCACGGCACGAATCCCGTCCCGGGGGACGTTCGCAGAAGGCCGGTAACGAGAGAGCGGGGGACGGTTATTCCGTCCCCCGCTTCAACTTCGACCCGCCTGCTATCCGGCTGGCTCTCGCCTTTCCAGCTTCTACCGCCGGGGCCCGCAGCCAGGCCGAGAGATCAGCTCCGGCCGCCCATCCCTCCCCAGCGACGCGTGACTTCCCGCTCAGCCAGGTCGATCTCGAACTGCTCACCATCCACGTCCATGGTCACGTACTGGGTCCCGTTGAAGGTGACCACCGCAGTGACGTCTCTTCCTCCGACGACCTCACCGTCCCGGGTGACCTCCACGTAGATATCCCTGCTGATGGTCCCGGATTCGGGATAGGGATGCTCCTCCCTGGGCTGGATGTGGACGACGTCGTTCCATGCGATGTCCACCACCATGTCGAAGGTCATCTCGCCACCGTCCTGGGGGTTGCCGCTCCTGTACACTACTGAATGGCCTTCTCCGTTCAGGTGATGGGCGTCCGACAGCAGCTCCGAGAGCATCATGTCCCGGGATCGGGTCATGCTGGCGGACCAGAAGGACCGCTCCCTCGATCCTTCCGCGTTCACCACCAGGTGGATGGCATCGGTAGCAGTGGGATCGAAGCCCTCCTCCTGCACGTCCCCGTTCTGGTCGTAGAAGGTCACTTCACGGGTGAACGTGAATCCGTCCCGCACCATGCTCCCGCATTGAAAGGAGGGCCCGGAGCCGAGGTGCTGGCACTGCCCACCCATCCCGCCCACGGCACCCGAACCGGTTCCCATCCCGAAGAACCCGATGCCCTGTAGACCGGGGTCCTGGGCCAGGCTGAGGTCCTGAAACATGCCGTCGGCCGCCACCAGGGTGGCCTCCGCCACGATGGCGGCGTCATCGATTGCATTGGGTGCGGTCCCGGCGTCTTCGCATCCGGCAGCTGCCAAGGCCACCATGCTTCCGAACCCCACCGCTCTGATCCACTTCGTCATCGTACACACTCCCCTTGGAGGTTGCCGTTCTGGTTCTGAGTGCTTTGATGAACCCGGCCCGGGATTCGTTAAAACGGGGAGCTTCGCCGGAAGACCGCCGGAGGGGAGGAGCCCTCCCCAAACCAGGGAAGCTGAGGGGAACAAGATTCCCCTGAAAGCTGGTTTTCTGGGCTCGCGCCGCACTCTTCCTCCTGCCCCGGTCACCGGCGCCCGGTGCCTCCGATTCCGACCCGGGCGGTGTCCGGACGGGGTTCCGGGACGGGGTCGCTCTCCGACGGGAGGCCCTCCCTGGGAACCTCCGCCAGCGTCCGAATCCTGAGCCCACGCTGGACGTCGGCAAAGGGGAGGGCGGTGTCGAGAGAGACGGTTCTGGGCCGTCCCGGGAGAAGATCGAAGAAGTTGTCGGAGAAGATCACCGGCAGGTCGGGATGGTCGTTCCCTGACGGATGCTCCTCCTCCTCCATTCCCTCCTCCCGGGAACTCGAGGCCACCGGCTCCCCTGCGGACTCGGGATCCACCCGAAGGTAGACGCTCTTGGCGAGGACATCGGTCTGGAGCGTCAAGAGGATCTCGTCACCGCCCGCTTCCCATTCCACCTGGATCACCGGAGCCTCCAGCTCCAGAGCCTTGGGTGGCTGGAAGTAGAAGAGGGCAGAGGGGCCATTGGCGCCTTCCAGGGGCCCCTCCGCCGACGGGAGCAATGTGGCCGAGAAGACCACCGTTCCAGGGTCGGCCCCCGAGAGGAGCTCCTCCACGGACTTGCTCCAGAGGAGGCGACTGGCGTTGGCAGGCAGGGAGGTTTCCATCGGCGCCTGCCAGAGGGAAGTGCCCCGGAAATCCAGGAGCTCCAGGGAGAGGACTCCCTCTACTCTCTCCAACCGATCGGAGACGCCCCACACCTCCAGGGTGTCTCCCCGGAGGAAGGGTGAGAGGAGGAGGGGCTCGAACGCACCCCTCGCCGCGAAGTGAAGGGCCTTCCACCGTCCGAAGTAGTCCCGGCTGGACCAGGAGACCACGGGCCAGGTGTCGTTGAGCTGCCAGTAGAGGCTCCCCATGGTGCGGGGCCTGGCTCGGCGGTGCGCCTCGAAAGCCGTCCTCATTCCCCGGGCCTGAAGGAGCTGGCTCACGTAGACGAAGTCCTGGAAGCTGGCCGGAACCGGGTAGTCCCGCTCCATGTATTCGAGGATCAGTTCGTTTCCGATGGGATGCTTCTGGTGGACCAGGAGGACGGGATTGAAGAGACTCCGGTCCCCGGGCACGGTGAAGGCCTCCATCGTCTCCATGGGGGGAAAGGCCTGAAAACCGGATTCGCTGGAGAAGCGTGGAAGCTTCTCGGCGAGGACCCGGAAGGGTTCCTGGCCGTGCCAAACCCCCCAGTAATGACTGTCCCCCCGACGCAAGCTCTCGGGATCTCCCCAGCCCAGGCTGGGTGAGGATGGCCAGTATCGCCTGGCGGGGTCTTCCGATTCCACCACGCCCGGGAGGATCCGGTGGAAGATGGCGTCGTACGCATCCCGGACGGCCGCAGAATCCTCCGGGGACCCATAGGTTCTCGCCCAACCCCACCGCTGCCATCCCTCTTCCATCTCGTTGTTCCCGCACCAGAGGGCGATGCTGGGATGTCCCCTGAGCCGCCGCACCTGGTCCCTCGCTTCGGCCTCGACGTTCGCCAGGAAAGCTGAATCTCCCGGATACATCCCGTTGGCGAACATGAAATCCTGCCAGAGCAGGACGCCCGCCTCGTCGGCGAGATCGTAGAAGATGTCTTCTTCGTAGATCCCTCCTCCCCACACACGGAGCATGTTCATGTTGGCGTCCACGACGTCCCGGAAGAGGGCCCGATACGCCTCCGGAGTGACCCGGGGGCTGAAGTGGTCCAGCGGGATGACGTTGGCTCCCTTCATGAAGACGGGCACCCCGTTCACCCTGAAGAAGAAGGATTCGCCGATGGAGTCGGCCTCGGTGACCAGCTCCACCGTCCTGAGTCCGATCCGGGTGCTGAGGGTGTCGATGCGGAGCCCGGCGTCCAGGGCCGCCGTGACCGTATACAGTCGCTGGTCCCCGAGTCCCGCAGGCCACCATCGCTCGGGACGGGGGATCCCCAGGGGGACCTCGAACTCATTGAGACCCGGCTCCAGGATGGCCTCATAACCCACCTCGGGGAAGGCTCCCTCAGGGCTGCGGAGGGTGATGGCGGCGGGGATCTGGCCCCCGGCGGCACGGCGCTCCGCCTCGGCGGTGCTCACCTCCACCTCCACCCGGGCGGTGAGGTGGGCCATCTCGTCGTCCAGGGAATCCGTCGAGACGTGCAGGTCGGTGAGGTGTGCTCCGGTCCACGCCACCAGCTCCACCGGGCGCCAGATTCCACTGGTCACGAACCGGGGTCCCCAATCCCACCCGTAGTGATAAGCCGCCTTTCTTACGAAAACCCTGGACGGGGGGGTTCCCCGGTCGTTTCCCGCCGGAAGCGTATAGGGAAGAGCGTCGTGGGCTGCCAGAGCGGGGGGAAGCGGTGAACGGAAGCGGATCTCCAGGGTGTTCCCCCCGGGAAGGAGATCCCGGGTTATGTCCACCGTCCACTCCCGAAACATGTTGTCGGCCTCCAGGACAGGCCGCCCGTTGAAGGTGACCTCCCCGAAGGTGTCGAGGCCGTGGAAAACCAGGGCCGCCTTCTCAGGTTCCAAAATCTCGGGGCCGGCCTCGAAGGTGTTCGTGTAGATCCAATCCCGCTCCCCCACCCACTGAAGCCTCATCTCGTTGTCCCGCCAGAAGGGGTCGGGAATGAGACCGTTGGCCAGGAGGTCCGTATGGACCGTCCCCGGGACCGTGGCGGGGTAACCCT
>JASFRP010000258.1:0-5707 GCA_050114895.1 Gemmatimonadota bacterium | reverse complement strand
GATCGTCCTGGTCATCGGTGGGATGGTGCTGCACAACATGCTGATCATGAACTACTACATGATCAAGCGGCGGAAGGAGCAGTCCGGCAACGGCGCCACGGTCGTGCGCTTCACCATCAACGAGGTTTTCCAGCACCTGGCCCTCACCGTCTCCTTCATCACCCTCGTCATCACCGGTTTCGCCCTCCGGTTTCCGGAGGCTTTCTGGGTGCAGTGGCTGAGCTTCCTGGGAATGTCGGAGGACGTCCGTGGGAACATCCACCGTGTGGCGGGTGTGGCCCTCATCCTCACTTCCGCATACCACGCGTGGTACGTCCTGGCAAACAAGCGGGGGAGGACAGAGCTCAAGGCCCTTTTCCCCAGCTGGAGGGACGTCGTAGACGCGGTAGACAACCTTCTCTACTACACCTTCCGTTCAAAGCGGAAGGTGAAATTCGGGCGCTACGACTACTCTCAGAAGGCCGAGTACTGGGCCCTGGTGTGGGGTACCATCGTGATGGCCATCACGGGGTTGGTCCTCTGGTTCCCCACCTTCACGGCCCGCCACCTCCCGGCTCTGGTCATCCCGGCTTCGCAGACCGTCCACTACTACGAGGCATGGCTGGCCACCCTGGCCGTCATCGTATGGCACTTCTTCTTCGTGATGTTCCATCCGGAAGAGTATCCCATGAGCTGGACCTGGCTCACCGGAAAGATGTCCACGAAGTTCGTCAAGGAACATCACACCCAATGGTACGAGGACGAGATCGAGCCTCTCGGGGACGAGAAGGAGGAGCAGGTCAACCCCGTCTCCGGGGATTGACCGAAGGGGGGCACCCGGATCTCGGGGGAAAGCCAGGCCTCAACCCGGCTCACCCCCCCCCTCCCCCGAGAGGGGGCATCTCATGGCAGAGGGTGCACTCGGCCCCGCCGCTGTGCTCCTCCTTGTCCTGGTGGCATACCAGACAGATCTGCGCACTCCACGTCGTGAGACCAGCCTGATCTTCCCCTGTGTGGCAAGTGGTGCAGCCTGCGGTGTGAGCCAGCTCCGCCATGTGCTTCCCTTGGGTATCGGCCCCATGGCATAGGCGGCAGTTCCGATCAGGCGTGTGATGGAGGGAGTGGCACTGGGCGCACGGGTCGCCCGTCACCGCCATGGACGGCGCCTGGTGACAGGTGTTGCACGCGAATCCCATGTCCAGGTGCGGCTGGTGGATGAAGCTCTCGGAGCCGAAGGCCAGCGTGTCGGCAGCCGGTGCGGAGTGACAGAACCCGCAGGCCCTGGGAGAGTCGGAGACGTGATGGCAGGCATCACAGGCCGCGGTGCTTTCCATCTTCAGGCCGCCGTGCTCGTCGAAAGACGTGTGACACGCGGTGCAGGTCATCCCCGCGTTCACCGTGTGGCGGCGGTGGGGGAACCGACGGCCCTGCCAGAACACATCCCCCCGGGCGCCTTCGCCGAAGTGGCAGGTGGCACATCCCCCTTCCGCGATGGGGGGGCCAAGCTGGACCGACGCCAGCCCCGGGCTCACCCCTCCGGCCCTGGCGCCGTCCTGCGCCATCCTCAGGGCCGCCCGGAGGAGGTCGTCGGCGTATTGGATATTGTGGACGCCCTTTCCCACGCCTACCAGCGCGACGTTCTCCTCGGCGGCCGTGAGGAGGGAATCCGCCTGCCTTCCCGGACCGGGACCGACGGCCGCCCTCACCCGACGGACGGCCCCCGACACGGCTTCCACCCGGGTGTTTATCTCCGCTTCCCACTCCGGGAGGATGCCCGCGAACTCGATGCCGTGACAGGAGAGACACGTGGCCTCCCCTGCAATGGAGACCCCCTCGTGGCCGGGCAGCTCCCCGGGCAGGGCGTGGCAGCTCTCGCAGGTTACCCGGGCCAGGAACATGCTACTCGGGGATCCCTCCACCCCGTGGCCGCCGCTCCCCGACACCAGGGATTGCTGGGCGGTATGAGCGCCCCGGTGGCAGTTGGAGCAGTCCAGCTCCAGGGTCTCTTCCAGGGCGACCACCTTGTGCTGGATCTCCGTGTGGCACTGTTGGCACTCCACATTGTGCTCGGCGATGTGCACCTCGTGGAGCAGGGTCGGGTTGTCGAAGGAATCCATCCGTTCGGGGATGTTGTGGCAGGTCCAGCACCGCTGCTCCTCGGCGGCTCCATCCCCCACCGCCACGTCGGAATGGCATTTCGAGCAGGAGACCAGGTCCCGGACGATCTGGGAGTGGTCGATGGGGACTCCCTGGAACTCGATGTTCGGCGGAGACGGATGGCATCCCAGACATCCGCCCAGGGGCTGGCCCTGGGGGCGGTCCTTGAAGTGGCAGAGAGCACACGAGGATGGCGTGACGGTGAGGTGCTCCCCCTGGACGATCTGGGAGTGGCAGGAGGTACACCGCAGGTCCTTGCCCCGCTGGAGCTCCCCGAGGTGCTGCCGGTGGTCGAACCGCACACCCATGTAGGAGACCACCCCCAGCCGCTGCTCCAGATGACACCCTTCCCGGGTGCAGGCTGCGTCCTCGATCTCCGCCCAGGGCTTCTCCCCGAAGCTCCGGGTGAAGTACTTCACCACCTGGTTGGCCGCCTGGACCTTCCCCATGGCCTCGGCCTTGATCCCCGGGGCGTAATGGCACTTGATGCACGGCACCATGTTATGGGAGGATTTCAGCCAGGACTCGTAGTAGGGCTCCATGTTGTGGCAGTTGTTACAGAAACCCGGCTGGGCGGAGTATTCCAGGAACCCCACGGTGCCCGCCGCTCCCAGGACGCCCAGAACGATGGCCACCTGGACCAGGAGAATCAGGAGCTTTCGCCGTTTCTTCATCCCGCCGCCTCCGCCTCCGTCTCGTCCTCGCCCTCCACGACCACTCCTCCAGTGATGCTTCCTGGGGGAAGCCGGCGCCGTTTTCTCAGGGCCAGGAAGGCTGCAAAGAGGACAAGAACCCAGAGGGGGATGGCCAGGAGCTTCCGCTCCCAGCGGGACTCCTCCACCGTGTCTCCTCGCTCTCCGATCTCCTGGGCCAGGGAGGAGATCCTGCGGACCAGCTCATCCACCACCGCCGGATCCAGCGAGTGGGCCTGAACCAGAAGCTCCTGTAGGTGAGTGTCCACCATCTGCAGGCGGATCTGGAGGTCCTCCGTCCGCTCCCCGGCCTCGATCATCATCTGCGTGGCGTCGTGGGCTCTCTGTCCGGCCGCTTCGGCGTGGAGGATCTGCTCCTGCACCTGGAGACCCATGATCCCGGCGGGAGAGCTCTCCTCGTGGCATCCCAAGCAGAGCTCTCCGATCCGGCCCAGGGGAGGCATCGTGGTGGCATGGTTGGCATGGCACCCCAGACAGCCACCCTCCCTTCCCACGGAGCTGGCCAGATTGGCGTGGGGTCCCGAGAAGTAGGCCTGACGCACCAGCTGATGGCATTTTCCGCAGACGTTCGGGATCTCCTTCACCCCGGGCGGCAGAGCCGAATGGGATCCATGGCAGGACGCGCAGGTGGCTGATCGATTGTTCAGTTCCTCCGAGAGGGCCCTCCCGTGGGCACTCTCCGACCACTCGGCGAACTGGTCGGTGGGGTACCCTGCCGGGACCCGATCCGGGTGGGAATGGCAGCTGCCACAGGTCTCCGAGACGCGGGTGGGATGGATGGGACTGCGCTGATCCACCATGGGAAAGATGGCGTGGGCTCCATGGCAGTCGCTGCAAGCAGGGGCCTGTGTGTTGCCTTCCAGGAGAAGGCTCTGCCCATGGCGGCTGATGAGGAATTCCTCCCGGGTGACCGGCTCCAGGGCATACTGCCGCATGGCAGGGATGTCGCCGTGGCAGGAGAGGCACAGCTCAACCGACTGGACCTTCGTGAATCCCCCCTTGAACCCGGAGCTATGTGCCCCCTCGGTCTCGAACTGGCTGGGATCACCCCCGTGGCAGTCGGTGCACTGGATACCGCGGTCGGCGTGGACTCCTTCCAGGAAGTCCGTCCGCATCTCCGTGTGGCACATGATACAGGAGTATTCCTCCCGGAGGTAACCGGCCATCGTATCCTGCGAGAGCGCCGGAATGGGTGCGGCCAGAGCCAGCACGCAGACCAGGAACTTCCCGTGGTTATTCATGATCACCTCCCCCATCTCCTTCCTCCCCGCCCCCCCCTCCCGTATCCGCCGGGACTCCGAACTCACTCCGCACCGCGTCCAGAGCCGGGACCTCCACCGCGTCATAGTCCTCGGCACTCCCCGGGGGACTCCATCCCACCGCCAGGGAGGTCAACAGGAGGAGAATCAGGACGCCTGTGATGGATACCGCCACCGGCCGCCGCAGGAGGCTTCGCTCGTCCGAGCGATGCACCAGAGGAAGGATCAGGAGGAGGAAGAAGAGGAAGAGGAGCGCGTAGAGCCCGAACCCTCCCCATAGGTGGCCCGCTCCCACGAGGATGGTGGCCGGAACACCCAGAACCGGAAGAGACGCCGGCGGGCTGAAGGGGTCCGCAACCGGTCCGAAGGGCCTGGGCCACAACATGGCCAGGGTCAGGACCACCCCCAGGGTGACCACGAGGACCACGAACATCCTGAGGACATGGTTCGGGAAGAACGGTTCCCCCTCCTCCACGACGCCGTCGGGAGGGGGGTCCACGCCGTGTTTCCTCATGAGCTGGAAGTGGAGGGAGATCAGGAGAAGGGCTACCCACGGGAGGAGGATCACGTGGGTGGCGTAGAACCGGCTCAGCGTGGCGCCGCTCACGAACTCGTCCGCCCGGAACACCTCCGTCAGGATCCCGCCCAGGACCGGCAAACCCCGAAGGCCCTCGATCCCATCCGTGGTCGTCCAATAGGCCCATTGATCCCAGGGGAGGAGATATCCAGAGGTCACGAATGCCAGGAGGACGGGAAAGAAGAGGATTCCCGAGAGCCACGTCGTCTCACGGGGGGAGCGGTACCCTCCGGAGACCAGCACCCGCAGGAAATGGAAGAAGGCGAGGATCACCACCAGGGACGCGGCCCAGAAATGGGCATGTCGCACCAGCCAGCCGAAGCTGACCTGGGACTCGAGGTACTGGAGGCTCGGGTACGCTTCCACCACCGAAGGTCGGTAGTAGAACGAAAGGAGGACTCCCGTCACCACCAGAATCAGGAAGAGGAGATAAGTGGTTCCCCCGAAGGCGTGGATCCAACCCACGTGCCGAGGCAGGCGACGCTTCAGGGCCGCCTTCCAGGCCTGGCCCAGGGGCAACCGATCTTCGATGGGCCCATAAAGGAGTCCGAAGAAACGGGGAATGGCGAGAATGCGGGAATCGGTCGCGTCCTCGAGCCACTTCAGGAAACGGCTCCTCAGGCCTTCCTGATCTCGGTCGTTTTCGCTCACGTGGCACTCCCGATGGAGATGATCCCGTCCCTGATCCACACCGGAAAACTCCTCAGGGCCTGATCCCCGAGCCCGCTGACGATGTACCCCAGGGGGTTGTAGATCTCGTAGCTGCACGGAGAGCTGACGTTTCCCCTGCGGGGATTCCACTGAAGAACGCAGTGGGTCGCCGGGGAGCGGCCTTCCACCGCCCTCATCTCCCCGTCCTGGGTCCTGATGACCAGAATGAGCTCAGATCCCCAGCTCTGTAGACGTGCCGTATTGGGGGGAAAGTCGTCCAGCCTTCCCACCCGGATGGAGGCCTGAACCTCGGGAATGATCAGAGGCTCCTGAGGCAGTGCATAGAGGAAGAAGATGATGAGCCCCAAGGC
>JASFRP010000257.1:0-5723 GCA_050114895.1 Gemmatimonadota bacterium | reverse complement strand
CGCGGCATCTTCCTCAGGGACCTACGCCCATGCCAGGGCGGGCACCGTGGACTTCAAGATGGGCTTCCTCCTTCTCCTGGGCGGGATCGGGGGGGGGTCAGTGGGGGTGTACCTGATCAAAATCCTCCGCGCCATGGGGGACGCGGACTTCGTCATTACCGTCACCTACGTGGTGATGCTGGGGAGCATCGGCGGGTACATGTTCGCCGAGAGCCTCCGGAGCCTGCGTCTCGGGCCCCCGGCCCCCCGGGCGGAAGCCCGACCTTCCCTGTACGCCCGAATCGTGGGCAGCATGCCCTGGCAGATGGAGTTCCCCCGCTCCAACGTGCGCCTGTCCATCCTCATGCCCCTTCTTCTGGGTGTGTTGGTGGGAACCCTCGCCGCCATCATGGGGGTGGGAGGCGGATTCATCATGGTACCGGTCATGGTGTATCTGTTGCGGATGCCCATGCACGTCGTGGTGGGGACCAGCCTCTTCCAAATCCTCTTCACCTGCGTGAACGTCACCATTCTTCAGGCTCGAATGAACCACACGGTGGACTTCGTCCTGGCCCTCATCCTCCTGTGCGGCTCGGTGATCGGTGCCCAGCTCGGCGCTCTAACCAGCAAGCGCCTCAAGGCCGACCAGCTCAAGATCCTCCTGGCCCTCATCGTCCTGGTGGTGACGGCGAAGATGCTTCTGGGGCTCCTCATGACGCCGGAGCACCTCCTGAGCTACCGGGGAGGACACTGAGACATGGGAACGCTGATCCAGACACTGCTGTTGATGGTGGGAGCCACCCTGGGCGGCCCGATCCAGGAGGCTTCGGTGGCCACGGACCGGGCGGTGAGCGTAGAGCTGACCCTGGAGCCGTCAGAGGTCCGGGCAGGCATGTTCTTCGATGGCGCCACCGTTCAGGTGAGCGCCCTGGTGCCCGAGGGTCTCGGCGTCGCGGTCTCCTGTGTGGGTCCGCAGGGAAGCGTCGGGCTCAATCGGAAGGGAAAGGCCCTGGGGCTCATCTGGATGAACGTCGGGGAGGTGGAGATCGACGGGGCTCCCGCGCTCTATCTCCTCCATACGTCCGGTGAGCTGGGTGGACTTTCCACCGCCTCCTCCCTGGCGAGCCTCGGTGTGGGTTATGCAGCCCTCGAGCACCGGGCCACCATCAGGGGAGGCCCCGGAGACGGAGAGGAAGGCCACCTCTTCAGGGAGTTCGTGAGCCTGAAGGAGAGCGATGGGCTCTACTCCACATCCGAGGGATCCGTGGAGTCCGAGCCCGGGACGGAGGGTATGGTCCGGGTGTGGACGGAGTTCCGCCTCCCGGCGAAAACCCCCCCCGGGGAGTACCAGATCCTGGCTCACGGCTTCGCCGGGGAGGATGGCACGCTCCTGGGCAATGCGCCGCTGCGGGTGGTCCAGGTGGGGATGGCGGCGTCCATCCAGAACCTGGCCACCGAGCATGGGCTCTGGTACGGAATTCTGGCTGTGGTGGTGGCCATCGTCGTCGGCCTCCTCACGGGGGTCCTCTTCGGCCTGGGCTCGAAAAAGGCCCACTAGGGGAACCGAACGGTGCGCGTGAAGCTTCCGAAGATCTTCGGCAGAGGTGGAAAAGCCACCGCGGAGCGTCTCCGGGTGCGACTCGCCCGATTTCGGGAGCTGGTCCAGAAGAACGACCGGGTCCTTACGCTCATGGCAGAGGCGGGGGAGATGTTGGGGGGCGAGTACCTCTTCGACCGGGTCTTCCTCCGGGACTTCGCCGACGAGCTCCGGGACACGGTGGAAGGAGTCATCCAGGACCTGAGCGCGGTGTCAGGTGAGCGGTATCCGGACCTTCTCAGGTCCTTAGGGGAGGTGGACGAAGCCGTTCGGGCCGCCATGGAGCTGAGGCTTCCCGTTCCCGACGCGCCCCTGATTCTGCCCATGGAGACGCTGGGGGTGGAGCATGCCGATGCCGCGGGGGAGAAGATGGCGCGGCTGGGGGAGATCCGGAACCGCCTTGGGCTGCCGGTGCCCGACGGATTCGTGGTGTCCACGCGGGCCTGCTGGGATTTCCTTCAGAGGGCGGGCGTCACCGATGCCGTTCGTGCCCTGGACACCGCGCGGGAAGGGGCGCCGGAGGGCGGCGCCCCGGATATCGAGGAGCTGCGAAGGCGGATCCTCGAGAGTGAGCTTCCCCCGGAGCTGGCCCGGTCCATTCGGAGGGAAGTGAGGCGCATGGTGGAGATGGACGAGCACGTCCTCTTCGCCGTCCGCAGCAGCGCTGCCGGGGAGGACAGCGACCTCATCGCCGCCGGCCAGTTCACGACACGGTTGGGGGTGCTTCCCGACCAGGTCCCAGCGGCGTACAAAGAAGTCGTGGCCAGCCTCTTCACCCCCGAGGCCCTGGCGTACCAGGAGCAGCATGGCGTGCCTCCGGGACAGGGGATGATGGCGGTGGGGTGCCTGGTCATGGTGCCCGCCCGCTCCAGCGGGGTGGTCTACAGCCTGGATCCCCTTCGGCCCGACAGGGAGGTCCAGCTGGTGGCCGCTTCCTGGGGGCTGGGAACGGTGGTGGTGGAGGGGAGGGCCCCGGTGGACCGTTTCGCCCTGAAGCGAACCCCGGAGCGCACGGTACTCTTTCGCCGGGTCGCTGAAAAGACCGACCGATGCGTCCCTGCCCCGGGGGGAGGGGTGGTGGAGGAAGCGTTGCCGGAGGAGTTGAGGACCGCCCCTTCACTGAGTGATGCGGAGCTCAGGGCGGTGAGCGAGGCGGCCTGCCGCATCGAGCGTTACATGAAATGTGCTCAGGACGTGGAGTGGGTCCTGGATTCCCTGGGAAGGGTCGCGATCCTCCAGGCCCGCCCCCTGCGAATCCAACCCTCTCTCGCCCCGGCGGGCCGGGCTCTGCGCCAGGAGCTCGAGCGTTACCAGGTGCTCATGAGGGGGAAGGGGGAGGTAGCGTGCCGGGGGATCGCCAGCGGAGTCGTACGGGTGGTGGCTGACCTGGACTCCCTTCCTCCCGGGGGCACGGGGGAGCTGGTGCTGGTAGCCCCGTCTGCCTCGCCGAGGCTGGGGAGCCGGCTCTCCCAGGCCTCGGCGGTGATCACGGACGTGGGCAACGCCACCGGGCATTTCGCGGCCGTGGCGAGGGAGGCGCGAATTCCCACCATCGTGGATACGGGCATCGCCACTTCCCTCCTGGAGGAGGGGCAGGAAGTGACGGTGGATGGCGAAGAGAACGTGGTCTACCGGGGGAGGGTGGAAGAGCTTCTCCATTATCAGCTCATGCGAAGCGCGTCCTTCGAAGACGCGCCGGAGTTCAGAGCCCTCAGGAGGATGCTCAGGAGGATCGTGCCCCTGCACCTCCACGATCCGCAGGATCGCGGGTTCTCTCCGGAGAAGTGCCGCACCTACCACGATCTGATCCGGTTCGCCCACGAGAAGGCGGTGGCTTCCCTCACGAAGATGGAATGGGTCCGGCCCTCGGCGGATGTCGAGTACGTGCGGCGTCTTCTTCTGCCCATCCCCCTTGATCTGGTCCTGGTGGACCTTGGGGGAGGGGTGGATGCCCCCGCCCAGGAGAGAAGGGTGGGGCTGGAAGCGGTGCAGTGCCGTCCCCTCCTCCCCCTGCTGGAGGTGCTGTGCGGGGAGGGAGGATGGGAGACGTCCCCCGCCGACATGGACCTGAACGGGTTCATGTCCTCCGCCACCCGGGCCCTTCCTCTGACCACGCCCCTTGCATCCAGGCCCGAGCAGAACCTGGCCCTCATCTCACGGGAGTACCTGCACCTGAGCCTTCGCCTGGGCTACCACTTCAACGTCGTGGACACCTACCTGACCGATGGCGCCAACGACAACTACATCTACTTTCGCTTCCTGGGTGGCGTCACGGAGATCGTCCGCAGGTCCCGGCGGGCGACCCTCCTCCGGCGGATCCTGGAGCGATTCGGTTTCGTGGTGGAGGGGCGGGGGGACCTGGTCATCGGTCGCACCCGGGGGCTGACGGCGGAACACATGGTGGAGCGGATGCGGATGCTGGGGAGGTTGATCGGGTACACCCGGCAGCTCGATATCCACCTCCGGGACGACCAGCACATCGACGAGTATCTGGAGCGTTTCCTCGAAGGAGACGGCAACCTTTCCGGCGCCTAGGGGCGCCTTCGACAGCTTCCGAGGAGGGATGGATGCGGAGTCCATATCAGGTCCTCGTCCTGGACGACGAGGAGGTCGTTTGCGAGCGGCTGAAGGCGCATCTCGAGAAGAAGGGGTTCGAGGTCGAAGCGTTCACGGAAAGTCAGACCGCCATCGACCGCATGGCCACGAAATCCTTCGACGTGGTGATCACCGACGTGAAGATGGAGGGCCCGTCGGGCCTGGACGTCCTTCACTTCGTGCGTCGGGAGAACCCCGGGACTCAGGTGATTGTCATCACCGGCTACGGGTCCATCGAATCGATCCGGGAGGCAGAGTACGGCGGAGCCTTCGAGTTCATCAACAAGCCGTTCACCTCCAAGGCCATCGAAGCGCTGACCCTCAAGGCTGCCAAGAAGGCTCGAAAGCAGGGCGCCGGGGGCAAGAGATGAAGACGGGGAAGAGGATTCTGGTACTGGACGACGAGCCCATCGTGGGGGACCGGATGAAGCCGGCCCTGGAGAAGCTAGGGTTCCACGTGGAGGCGTTCACGGAGAGTCAGGCCGCCGTCCAGCGGATCGTCGAGGAGGACTTCGACGTTCTGGTGACCGACCTGAAGATGCAGAAGCCCGATGGCCTCGAGGTCATGGACTTCGTGAAGCAGCATTCTCCGTCCACGAAAGTGGTCATCATCACGGGATTCGCCACCGTGGACACCGCGGTGGAGACCATGAAGGGGGGAGCGGTGGACTTCATCGCGAAGCCCTTCAAGATCAGGGAGCTGTGCGACCTGATCGTCCGGCTGACCTCGGACGAGGCCCTCTAGGCGGAGGCCGCCCGGGAGCCTCTCCTGAACTGCCGGCTTCCGGAAAGGCGAGAACCTGTCTCCACCTAGACCGTGTAGTCAGGTGCCGCCAGGTCCGAACGGTCCACCTGGGCGACGCCCTCCACTCCCTCCACTACCTCCAGAACCGAATCCACGACCGAGGCCGGGCGAACGCGCCCCCGCAGGAACACGGTGGAGCCGCTGGCCCGCACTTCCACTTCCGTCCCGGCGGTGTGTGCGTCGGCGGCCAGGGATGCCCTGACCCTGCTGGCCAGGACCAGATCCTGCATCGCCCGGCGGCTCTCCTCCGTTGGTTGGAAGGGGGTGGCTCGGGCAGTGCTCAGGACCAGCTCCACGGCATCCTGGATGCCCATGGTCCTGAGGTTGATGCAGAGATCGTAGAGGGTCGGGTCCAGCCAGCTCACGCCGTACAGGAAGCGGGTCCATTGCTCCCGTTCCCTGTCCACCTTCTCGATGTAGGCGAGTGCCTCGTCCTCCTCCATGCCGGCGCTCTCCCGGAGGTTCTGCACGCGAAAGGCCACGGGGGCGATGAGCCGGACGCAGAGCACGTGGGCGACCCCCGGAAGTAGGAGGTGGCCCGCGTTCCCGTGGTAGACCACACCTCCTTCCTGGACGCGCTGGCAGAGGGTGGCCTGTACGAAGGCGAGGTACCGGTTGCGTTGGCGTGAGAACCGGCCCCAGAGCCCCGGGGGTTTCACCAGGGCCTCGCGGAGCTCCCCTTCACTGACCCCGAAGCCGGTCGCTTCGGCGACGAGGTCTTCTCGACTGACCGCCTCGTAGCCCAGG
>JASFRP010000256.1:0-5726 GCA_050114895.1 Gemmatimonadota bacterium | reverse complement strand
GGCCGGATTCCCCTCCTTCAGCAGGAGCGGCTCCTTCAGCTGGGGGGGTGGCTCAGGGTGAACGGCGAGGCCATCTACGGATCCCGCACCTGGGTGAGGAGCGGAGAGAGCCGTGAGGTGGGTCTCCGTCGGGTAGACCCCGCCATCGATTTCGACTGGAGGAGGAATGGTCCCGGGCGGCCCATCCGGGAGGACGAGTTCAGCGCCACGTGGACCGGGTTCCTTGATCCTCCCGCCTCGGGTGAGTACGGCTTCGAGGCGGAGGCCGATGACTTCGTGAAGGTGTGGGTGGGTGGGGAGTTGGTGGTGGAGGAGTGGAGGGAGGAGCAGGCGGTGGGCACCGGTTCGTCTCCCCCGCCGACATCCGGCGGGGAAGGTCCAGCCCCCGGCGCTTCGTCCATTCATCTGGAAGCCGGCCGCAGATATCCCATTCGAATCGAGTTCCAGGAGGTGGAGCTGAACGCCTCCCTCCGCCTCTTCTGGTCCCGGGACGGAGCGCCCCGAGTCATCGTGCCTGCCGGGAGCTTTTTCACCGGCGAGGGAGACACTTCCCCTCTGGGGCTGGAAGCCCAATACACGTCTCGACAGGAATACCTGCTCTATACCCGGAAGGGAGACGACCTCTTCGTGGTCTTCCTGGAATGGCCGGACCGGGAGTTGGCTCTGCCCATCCCCGAACCGAAGCCCGGGAGCGAGGCGAGCCTGCTGGGTCGGGAGGGGACTTTGCCCTGGCGGTACGAAGGGGACGCGCTCCGGGTGGACCTCACGGGGATTCCATTCCGGGAGATCCCCGGGGCCTGGGCCTGGACGATTCGGCTGGCGGGTTACGGAGCAGACGGAAACGGAGGAACACCCTGAGGGGATGTGGACGGGGGATCGCGGTGAGACCGTGTCATCGGTGTGACGCAGGCAACCCCCGACGGGGGGGCCACGAACGAAGACCCTGGACCGGAGGCGCTCCTCTTTCCGCCCTCCCGCTCTGGCTCCTCGGCACTCTCCTCTTCCCAACCCCCGCCCCGGCCCAGACGGACCCGTACAGATATGTCCCGGAGACCGATCCCCTGGTCCTGGAGAAGCTGGAGGGGTGGCAGGACCTCAAGCTGGGACTCCTGCTTCACTGGGGGCCATACTCCCAGTGGGGAATCGTGGAGTCCTGGTCCCTTTGTTCGGAGGACGAGCCATGGTGCACCCGTTCCATGGACGACTACGGGGAGTACCGGAAGGCCTACGAGGCCCTCCAGACGACCTTCGATCCCGTGGACTTCGATCCGGATCGGTGGGCCGCCGCAGCCCGGAACGCCGGAATGCGATACGTGGTCTTCACCACGAAGCACCACGACGGCTTCAGCATGTTTGACACCCGGCAGACCGATTACCGGATCACGTCCCCCCGGACGCCTTTCGGGGACGACCCCCGGGCCAACGTGACGAAGGAGATCTTCGACGCCTTCCGGGCCCAAGGCTTCTGGATCGGAGCCTACTTCTCCAAGCCGGACTGGCACAGCCCTGACTACTGGTGGCCCTACTTCGCCACACCGGACCGGAACCCGAACTACGACCTGGAGAAGTACCCTGAGCGCTGGGCCCGGTTTGTGGCTTTCACCCACGCCCAGATCGACGAGCTCATGTCCGACTATGGGCTGGTGGATATTCTCTGGCTGGACGGCGGGTGGGTGCGGACGATGACAGAAGAGGAGATCCGGGACCGGATGAACCGCCCCGGCTACAAGTTCCTCCGACTCCAGAGCCAGGACATCGACATGCCCGGGCTGGTGGCGTCGGCGCGGGCAAAGCAACCGGGGCTCATCGTGGTAAACAGGGCCGTGCCGGGGCCCTATCAGAATTATCTCACTCCGGAGGCAAGGGTGCCGGACGAAGCCATTCCCCATCCGTGGGAGGTGCCCATTCCCATGGCCACCAGCTGGTCCTTTGTCCCCGACGACGCCTACAAGAGCCCCCGGGTCCTCATCCACATGCTCGCGGACGTGGTGGCGAAAGGCGGGAACCTCCTCCTGAATATCGGTCCCGGCCCGGACGGCCGCTGGCACGACGCCGCCTACGACCGCCTCGAAGCCCTGGGAGCGTGGATGCGCGTGAACGGGGAGGCCATCTACGGCACTCGGGCCGTTTCACCCTATGCCGAAGGGAGGGTTCGCCTCACCAGAGGAAAGGACGGATCCCTCTATGTCATCTACCTGGCGGAGAAGGGGGAAACCGTCCTGCCGGCCTATTTCTCCATGACCCAGATCCAACCGGCTCCCGGGGCAACCCTCACCCTCCTGGGGCCGGCCCTGAATCTGGAATGGGAGGCGGCGGGAACGGGTTTCGTGGCCCGGATTCCTGCAGGGGTCCCACCACCCTCCCAGCACGCATGGGTAGTGCGGATATCGGAGGTGGTGAAATGATCAGAAGGGCGCGCGCGGGCCTCCCGGTGGCGTGGGCTGGAGATCCCGGAGCCGGGAAGGTGTGCGCTTGATGGGGTGCATCGAACCCGACGGGTCCCTCTCGGTCACGGCGCGGGTCCTCCTGGAGAAGCTCTTGGAGACACCGCTCCGGATGAGGGAGATCACCGTGCTCCTGAAAGTCCCGGGGTTCATGGTTCGGGCCAATCTCCGGGAGCTGGAGGAGGCTGGTCTGGTGGGAGAACATGAGGGTACTTACCGGATCACGGAGGGCGGGAGGGGGAGGTTGTGACTGCTCGAGAGATCAATCGTACCGGCCGTCCCTCTCGTCACCGAGGATCCTTCTCCCTGGTCGCCTTCGCCTTCGTCCTTTCCGGCTGCGGCAGAGAGCCTCCTGAACTCCCTCCCACCCAGGTGGTCCCCACCCCGGAGCAGGTGGCCTATCAGGAGATGGAGATCCTGGGATTCGTCCACTTCTCCATGAACACCTTCACGGACCGGGAATGGGGTTTCGGTGACGAGCCCGCCGAGCTCTTCCAGCCGACGGAACTGGACACGGACCAGTGGGCTCGCGTGGCGGCGGAGGTGGGGATGGGGGAACTCATCCTCACCGCCAAGCACCACGACGGGTTCACTCTCTGGCCCTCCGCCTTCAGTCACCACTCCGTGTCCGACGCCCCCTGGCGAGACGGGGCCGGGGACGTGGTGGTGGACTTCGTGGCATCGGCACGGCGATACGGCCTGAAGGTCGGCCTGTACGTCTCACCCTGGGACCGGAATCACCCGGACTACGGACGGGAGGCCTACCTCGAGGCCTATCGAGGCCAGCTCACGGAGCTCCTCACCGGATACGGCGACATCAACGAGATCTGGGTGGACGGGGCCAACGGGGGAACAGGCTACTACGGGGGCTCCAACGAGGAGCGGCGGATCGACCGGCGTAGCTACTACCGATGGCCCGAGACCATGGCCCTGGTGAAGTCCCTCCAGCCCCACACCCTCATCTTCTCCGACGCCGGCCCCGACATCCGGTGGATCGGGAACGAACGTGGCTTCGCCGGGGAGACCAACTGGTCCACCATCGACACGGACCGGGTCGTCATCGGGGAAGCCGACACCGATTACCTCAACCACGGCGACCCCGAGGGCCACCAGTGGGTCGTCCCTCTCTGTGACACCTCCATTCGCCCCGGGTGGTTCTATCACCCCGACCAGGACGACCGAGTCAAGGCGCCGTGGGAGCTGGTGGATCTGTACTACCGGTCGGTGGGGCGGAACTGCGTACTCCTCCTGAACGTGCCACCGGACCGCCGGGGCCGGCTCCACGAAACCGACGTGGCCACCCTCCGGGAATTCCGCCGAATCCTGGACGAGACCTTTGCCGTCAACCTCGCCGCACATTGGACCCATGCCCCCGCCCCCACGGTCCCCGCCGCAACCGGCACCGTTGCGACACCCGCCCGTCCACTCCCCACCATCACGGCCGACAACGTCCGCCTGGGCCACCGGAAGTTCGACGCACGGAACGTTCTGGACGGCGATCCCTCTACCTACTGGGCCAGCGACGACGACCGGCGGACGGGGGTACTGGAGATCCAGCTGCCCACCCAAGCCACCTTCGACCGCATTCTCCTCCAGGAGCCCATCCGTTTCGGCCAGCGCGTCTCCGCCTTCGTAGTGGAAATTCCCCACGGTGGCGGCTGGTTGGAGATCGCCCGGGGGACCACCGTGGGCTGGAAGCGCATCCTGCGGATTCCGCCGGTGACGACGGACCGCGTGCGTCTGACCATCCAGGAGGCACTGGCGGCGCCAGCGCTGTCGGAGGTCGGGCTCTTCAGAGCCTCCGAGGATGAGCGGTGGGAGCCGGAGGGCCAGAACCTCCGGCGATGATCGGGCCCATGTGATCTTCCGCCCACGGGCCTCCACCTCTCCAGGAGCCCCCCCCCCGGTGGGCCATGTTCTCCACCCAATGAAACCATTTCGCGTTTCAGGGCGTCCAACCGCCGAATCGCTATAGACAGTCTGTCTATAGACAGCCTGCAACACTCGGACAGGACCCATGGCCACCACCCCGGATGAATCTCGAGATCCCGGATCGTTCCTGCCGTTGAAGCCCGACGTCTTTCTGATCCTCACCATCCTGGCGGGAGGGGATCATTACGGGTATGGAATCATGCAAGCGGCAGAGGAGCGATCGGTGGGCCGTATCAGGCTCCAGGCGGGGGCCCTCTACCGGAGGCTCAAGTGGCTGTTGGGGGAAGGGATGATCGAGGAGGTGGGAGAGCGGGTCTCCCGGGAGGACCCGGAGGAGCGACGCCGATACTACAGCATCACGCCGTTCGGCCGACGGGTGGCGTCCTCCGAAGCCCAGCGGATGGGGGAGCTTCTGGCGGCTGCCGATAGAGTCTCGTTGATCCGGGACCCCCGGCTCCGGAGGGGCTCGTGACGGCGGAGAGACGGCGTCGGGCCCTGACGAGGGTCCTCGTGGGGCTCTACCATCCCCTGGTCCTTCTCTTTCCCCGGGAGTTCAGGGGCCGGTTCGGGGAGGAGATGCGGAGGGCCTTCTCGGACGGATGCCGGGATTCCCTGCGGCGCCACGGGTCTCCGGGGCTGCTCCTCTTCCTCGTGCGGGAGGTCGCGCGCGTGCCCATGGAGGCAGCCGGCGAGCACCTGGTGGTGTGGCGGGAGAGGCTGCGTCCCGGATCGGTTGGAGGAACGAAGCGGATCGGACGCCGAGCCCCGGGGCGGACCGGGAGGCCTCGCGGACCCGGTGAACGGGGGAACATCCTGGACACCCTGGTCCAGGACCTGCGTTTCGCCCTTCGGACGTACGCTCGGCGCCCGGGGTTCACGGCGGTGTCGCTCCTGACTCTCACCCTGGGGATCGGAGCCGCCTCCGCCATCTTCTCCGTGGTAAGCGGAGTCCTTCTCCGCCCCTTCCCGTACCCCGACGCCGACGAGCTGGTGGTGCTCTGGAACACCAACCCGGAGCGGGGGCAGGACGAATACCGGATGGCAGGAGTGGACTTTTTCGAGCTGGAGCGGTCTTCGGGCTCTTTCCAGGGGATGGCCCTGGTAGCCGGAGCCACCACCAGCCTTACCGGAGAGGACCTTCCGCCCATGCGCGCGGAGGGTGCAGCGGTGTCGGCGGGGTTCTTCCAGATCCTGGGAATCCAGCCCCTCCTGGGGCGACCCTTTACCGCCCAGGAGAACCGGGGGGACCATGGAGTGGTGATCCTGAGCCACGCCCTCTGGCAGGGCCGCTTTGGCGGGGACCCCCAGATCCTGGGCAAACGCATCACCATGGACGGGACCGAGGTCATG
>JASFRP010000255.1:0-5726 GCA_050114895.1 Gemmatimonadota bacterium | reverse complement strand
TCCCACCTCGTCTGCCATGAAGCTGGTAACCAGGACCGAATATGTGCCGGCTTCCGGGGCCACCAGCTCGATGTGGGAGTGCATGGTGTCATCTCCCCAGTCGTCGTTCCGCTCCTGCTCGCCGGCTGGCGTTTCCAGTATGAGATAGGTGTCGAAGTCCGGAGAGCGGAGATCCACGATGATGGTCTGACCGCTGTCGGCCTGCACGGAGTACTCGTCGAAGTACTCTCCCTCCCGCAGCTGCTCGTCCCCGGCCTCCAGGGTTCCCTGGTGGGTTTCCTCCAGGACGATGGTCCCCGTGACCGCCACGCCTCCGGGTCCGAAGCTCCCGCCCGCCACGAAGGTGGACACGGCGAACCCGCAGGGCTCGATGGTGCAGGTCGTCATCTGGACGGCTATCCGGTGCTCCCCGCCGACGGTGGGGGTCACCGTCAGGAGGGGGATGGGATCGGAGAGGCGATCGGACGCGACCTCCTCGCCCCCAGGCCCGAAGAGGACGAGATCCAGGTTCTCGCAGTCGTTGTCACAGACTCCGGCCAGCTTGTACTCCAATCCCTCCAGGAGAGTGAGGGAAAAGCGGATCTCCTGGTCCTGGTCCAGAGTGCCGGATTCCGGGTCACCGATCTCGGTGAACCCCTCCCCCGTCAGCTCGGAGCGGAAGAGGTTCAACCGGTCCTCCATGTTCTGTCCCATGGGGACGAGGTCCTCTCTCAGCTCTCCTTCCAGGATCCCCACGGCGAAAGCGCAAGGCTCCGACTCGCAGCCGACCATGTCCACCCGGATCTGGAACATCCCACGAACCTCGGGTCGCACCATGACGATCGGCTGGGCATCGGGGAGAATATCGGACTCCAGCTCCTCGCCCAGGGGGTCCAGTACCGCCAGGTCCATGTCGGTGCAATCCGCGTCGCAGAACCCCACCACCATGTAGTCCGCTCCCACCGCCATCTCCACGGGGAAGAGCATCTGGCGGCCCGCCTGGAGGGCGCCCACCTCGGGGTCGGGGCGCAGCGTGTATCCACTGGCGGTGGCGGCAAAGTCCTGGATCCTCTGCAGAGGTGTTTGAGCCAGGAGGGTCGTCGGTGGTATGCAGAGGGTCAGAAGGAGGATAGCGCAGGAAGAGGCGAATGGACGTGGCCAGTGGCTGGCCCTGGGCCGACGAGACATGGGCTCCTCCCGATGGGCGGCGGGAACGGTCCGATTGGCGTCACACTGACAAGAATGGGCCGGGAAGCTCCGGGGGGCCAGGCTGTTGGGTCTCCACCTCAGGCTGGAGGGGGTCCCAGGTTCCGCTCCAGGAGGGCAGAGGGGTCCGGATCCCTCCCCATGAACTCCCGGAAGAGATCTTCCGGATCGGCGCTGTCTCCCCTGGAAAGGATACACTCCACAAAGGCCTGTCCCGTGGCTCTGTTGAGGACCCCCTCGGACTTGAACCGGGTGAAGACGTCGGCATCCAGGACCTCGGACCAGAGATACGAATAGTATCCGGCGGCGTATCCCCCGCTGAAGAGGTGCGTGAAGGTGGTGAGTATGTGGCTCCGGGCGAATGACGGAGCAGGAGAGAAAGCGAGGAGCTGCTCCTGGGCGTACGCCAGGACCGCCTCCCCCGCTCGCTCTCTCCAAGCCTCCTCCGTCTGGCCCTCGTCTTCGTCAGCCTCCCGTTCCATCTGCGGGAGGGTCGGCGCCAGCTCACCGTGCAGCGCCAGGTCCAGGGTTCCGAAGGAGAGTTGGCGCATCTGCTGCCATCCACCCATGAAGCGGCGGGCTGCCGTCATCCGCTCCAGAAGCCCGGCGGGGATGGCCTCTCCCGTTTCGTGATGCCGGGCAAAGAGTGACAGGGCGGCCTCCTCCCACGTCCAGTTCTCCATCAGCTGGGAGGGAAGCTCCACCCAGTCCCATGCAACGTTGAGTCCTGCTCGGCTGGGAACCTCCACCCGGGACGTAAGGTGATGCATCAGGTGCCCGAACTCGTGGAAGGTGGTCTGTACCTCCCTGTGATTCAGGAGGGACGGTTGGCCGTCTTCCGGAGGAGAGAAGTTACCGGCGATGAATCCCAGGTGAGGCCTGAACGACCCATCGGTTCCGGGCCCCCCAGTGAGGAACTCGTTCATCCAGGCGCCCTGCCGCTTCTCCTTCCGGGGAAGCCAGTCCGTGTAGAATGATCCGAGCCAGGTCCCCTCCTCGTCCCGGACCTCGTAGAAGCGAACGTCGGGGTGCCAGACCTCGTGGATGGATCGCTCCGTGACGGTGAGACCAAAGATCCTCTTCACCAACCCGAATAGCCCCTCCAGGACGGCGGGGAGGGGGAAATAGGGTCGGAGGATCTCGTCACTGATGTCGTATCTGGCCTTCCGCAGGGATTCGGCCACGAAAGCCACGTCCCAGGGTTCGAGGGGATCGATGTCCAGTGCCAGGGCGTGCTCCCGGAGGAGCGCGAGGTCGGCCTTCCAGTAGGGTCGGGTTCTTCCCGCCAGGTCTTCCTCGAAGGCCACGGCCCGCTCGCCGGCCTTTGCCATGGCCTCCTCCAGACGATAGTCCGGAAAGTGGCGGTATCCCAGGAGCCGGGCCATCTCATGGCGAAGGGAGAGGATGTGGGGGATGAGCCCCGTGTTGTCGAACTCTCCCTCCCTGCACCGACCCACATACCCCGCATGCACCTCCTCTCGGAGGCTCCGATCCGGAGCATGCTTCATGACGGAATCGTAGGACGGGAAGTCGAGGGTGAGAAGCCATCCCTCAAGCCCCTTCTCCGCCGCCTTCTCTCTGAATCGCTTCTTCGTGCCCGCGGGGATCCCTTCCAGCCGTCGTGGGTCGGAGACCAGGAGCTCCCATGCCGCCGTGGCGTCCAGGACGTTCTCGCTGAATTTCTGCTGGAGGCGGGCCAGGTCGACTCTGATCTCCTCCAGCCGGGCCTTCCCCTCGGGAGCGAGGTCGGCTCCAGCCCTGCGGAACTCCCGGAGAGTCTTCTCCAGGTGCCGAGCCCGGATCCCTTTCAGCCCATGAGCTTCCGGAGTCTCGGAGAAGAGGCGGATCTGCCGCCAGAGCCTTTCGTTGAGGGGTAGCCGGGACCAGAACTGGGCGATCTCCGGGAGCACGGCGTTGAACGCCTCCCTCAGGGGTCCGGTCTCCGCCACCGTCAGGAGGTGGTGAACGGGGGCCAGGGTCTCGCTAAGCTCCTGGGTGATCTCCTCCAGGACGCCCAGGGTGTTGGCGTAGGTCCGAGGTCGGGTGTCCACTCCCAGGTCGTCGATGCGTTCCTGGGCGTGGGCGAGGGCCTTCCGGACTCCCGACTCCACGTGTTCTGCCCGGATGCGGTGGAACGGGATCCGATACTTCCTCTCCAGGAGGGGGTTGGGCTCGTTGTCGGACATGGCACTCTGGCGGGAAGTGGGTGGGGAGCCGGTGGGGGAAGCGGGATCCTTGAGGGAGGGGGAATCCGTCATGGAGTCCACCCCTGGGCACGGCGCCGGGCCGCCAGGCCCTCGCTCTCGGTCCACGCTGACCACCAGAGGCCTCGGAGCATCTCGGCGCCTGCCACCAGGCGCTGGACCACGAAATCCGTTACGGCAGGGTCCGGGGATGCTTCCGGGTCGAAGCCGTGCTCCAACTCCAACTCGTACATGCGCTCAACCGTGGCGTTGCTGGTCCGGACCTCCGACCAGACAGCTCGTCGGGGGTCCTCGATGGCCATGGGGCTGCTGGCCATGAGGAGGTCCACGTCCTGGAAGGACACGTGAGCTTCCACGAAGGCGGATTCGAATCGGGCGTGGAAGTCCCGTGCGGTGGTGAACCCCCGGGGATTCGGAGCCCCCTCCGCCCATCCGTTGAAATGAATCGTCGTGTGGTGGGGTTGGGTCGCATCCGCTGCATAGTGGCCCAGGATTCCGGCGTCATTCAGGATGCGGGCTTCCACGAAGGGCCGTTGGGGGTCTCCCTCCAGGTTCCGCCAGATGGCGAACTCGGTGAGGAGACGTTGATACATTTCCAGGATCCGCCACGGGAGGAACCCCACGTACTGCTGAGGCCGGTGAATCCCGGCGGCGTAGAGGGCGGCGATGAACTCGTATCGGTCCGAGGCCTCGAGCGCCCCCTGGGGTACGTTCTCGAGATCGATGTAGTGATCGAACTCCCAGGCGTCGTCCATCTCCTTCAACTCGCGGGAGCGCCATCGGTCCGGCTCAGGCCCCAGGTATTCCAATTGATGCCCCGCGCTCCGGAAGAAGGCCGGCATCTCGGCAGGAAGGTGAGAAACGGCGGCCCGAGTGACGATGTGATGGCCTTCGGCTCCCCAGGGAAGGGGGAGCGGAGTCCCGGTGGACGCGGCCAGACTGGCGATCAGGATCATGGGGGACCACCGTCGGGTCCAACCCCTTCTCCGATCTCCGTCCATACCCTGCAGGGCTCTTCTCATCTCTCCATCTCCTACTCGTGGCGTCCCAGGATAAGGCGTCTGCATCCCGGCGCTACCTCTGCGTCCGCGATGGACACCGAGAGCCTGGATCCCACTTCACGCTGCGTGCCCATGGGTCAATGGACTCGGGCCTCCTCGCAGGGCGAGGGGGAGGAGGAGCGCTGCCACGAGGGCGAAACCCGCCCCGGCGGCGAAGGCTGTCGGTGCCCCCTTCCACTGCCAGAGAACTCCAAAGAGAAAGCTGGCGGGAAGGGCTCCCAGACCCACGGCGAAGTGAAAGACGCCGAAGGCCCGCCCCCGAAGTTGGGACGGGGCCAGCTCGGCCACCAGGGCCTTCTCCGGGGACTCGGTGAGACCATAGAAGAGGCCGTAGATCCCGAAGAGGACCCATACCTGCAAGGGGGTCCCGGCCGCAGCGAAGCCGGCGTACACGCCGGCGTAGAGGAGCCAACCGCCCACGATCATGGGCAACGGACGGAAACGGTCGGCCAGCATTCCTCCGGGCACGTTCCACACCATCTTGCTCAGGTGGAACGCTCCCCAGAGTAGGGGGATGGCCGCGGCGGAAACTCCGAGATCCTGGGCCCTGAGAAGGAGGAAGGCATCGGAGGCGTTGCCGAGGGTAAAGAGGAGGAGGACGGAGAGGTAGCGGGGGAAGGTGGGCCCCAGTGCCCGGAGGGAAGTGGGTGGAGTCGAGGAGCCGACGGTCGGTGCGTCGCCTCCCTTCGGCGGAATCTCCCTCACCGCTTTGAACAGGAGGAGGACTGTCAGGATGCCAGGTATGAGTGTGAGGGCGAAGACCACGCGGAGCCTCCCGGGAGCCAGGAGGAGAATCCCGGCAGCCAGGAGGGGGCCCAGGACGGACCCGGCATGGTCTGCTGCCCGGTGGAGACCAAAGGCGGTGCCCGTTCGTTCCGGCGGCACCGAGTCCACGAGAAGGGCGTCTCGAGGCGCGGACCGGATGCCCTTTCCCACCCGATCGGTAAAACGAATGGCCAGGACATGCCAGGGAAGGGCGGCGGCGGCCAGGAGCGGGCGGATCAGGGAGGCGATCCCATACCCCCACACCACCAGGGTTTTTCGGCGCCCCACCCGATCGGAGAGGAACCCGCCCCCCAGCTTGACCAGGGAGGCGGTGCTTTCCGCGATGCCCTCCACGATTCCCAGAAACGCCGGGCCGGCCCCCAGCACTCCCACCAGGAACAGGGGGAGAAGGGGATAGGCCATCTCACTGGCCGTGTCATTCAGGAGGGACGTTCCTGCCAGTCCCCCCACGTTTCCCCTCAGGAGGGAGCGGACGGAGCCCGGGCCGCCT
>JASFRP010000254.1:0-5740 GCA_050114895.1 Gemmatimonadota bacterium | reverse complement strand
GACCGCGCCCAGCACCTCCCATACCTCCGAGGCTCGCTTTTCGATGGCCAGGGTCTGGAAGCCCATCCTCAGGCTGTTCAGAATCGCAGCGAGGGTGGTGGGCCCGGCCACCACGATTCTGTGGTCGTGTTGAAGATCGGACACCAACGCTGGGTGTCTGAGGGCTTCAGCGTAGAGCCCCTCCGTGGCCAGGAACATGATGCCGAAGTCGGTGGTCCCGGGGGGATCCAGGTATTTCTCCTGGATCTTCTGAGCCTCGTTCCTGAGCGTTCTCGCCAGGGCCTCCCCTGCCCGCTGGACCCCCTCAGCGTCTCCCTGATCTGCGGCGTCCTGGAGACGGAGGTAGTCCTCCTGTGGGAACTTGGAGTCGATGGGGAGCCAGACCTGGCTATCCGGATCTCCAGGCCGCCCCGGGAGTCGGACCGCGAACTCCACCACTTCCGACGAACCCTTTCGGGTGATGACGTTTCTCTCGAACTGCCCCGGTGCGAGGAACTCCTCCAGGATGGATCCAAGCTGGACCTCTGCCCAGGTCCCGCGGGACTTTACGTTCGTAAGGACCCGCTTGAGGTCCCCCACCCCCGTGGCCAGGTTCTTCATCTCGCCCAGGCCCTGCTGCACTGCCTCCAGGCGCTCGCTCACCAACTTGAAAGACTCACCCAGGCGCTTCTCCAGGGTGCCCTGCAACTTCTCGTCCACCGTCTTCCTCATCTCCTCCAGCTTCTTCTCGTTTTCCTCCTGGAGCTGCCTGACTCGTGTGTCCAGGGTGGTGCGGATCTTCTCCAGTGAATCCGCGTTGGCCTTCTCCAGCTCTTTGAGCTGCTTGCCGAAGCCGGTCAGCTGTTCCTGCTGAAGCTTGGCCTGTCCGGTCAGGGTTGTCGCCAGACCCTCCCTCAGGGTCGCCTGGTCTTTGGAAAGGGTCTCCGTGAGGGCCGTCTGGCTCTTGGAGAGACCGTCTCCCAGGGCGGTGATGGAATGAGTTACCTCTTCGCGGAGGTTACGGGCGGCCGTGCCGCTCTCCTCTCTTCCCTTTCGGAGGTCCTCCTCCACGGAGCGCCGGATCCCCTGGGTGAGCGTAGAGGGGGGGCGGAAGATGAGGGTCAGGAGGATCCCGAGGGTGCCCAGGACGAGGACCAGGAGGACCCACAAGAGAACGCCGTCATTCATTCGTGCTCTCCGAAGCCGGACCGTCCGGCTTTTGCGGAATGAAGCTCATGGCTCGCTCGGCCAGTGCGGTGATGGTCAGGGAAGGGTTCACACCAGGATTGGCGCTCACGGCCGACCCGTCCACCACCATAAGGCCGGGATATCCGAACACTCGATGGTGGGCGTCGACGACTCCCTCCTCCCGGTTGGACCCCATACAGGCGCCTCCAAGGATATGGGCTGTCGTCGGGATGCCGAAGAGGGTCTCGGTGAGCATGCTTCCAGGCGTGCCCTGGATTTCCCTGGCAAATGCCTCCGCCAGCCGTGTGGCTTCCGGGATTGCTGCCGTGGGGAGGGGGCCTTCTCCAGGCGCTGACTTCAGGCCGAGGCCGAGGAGTCGGCGAAACGTCCTCCCGAGCCTGAGTCTGATGAATCCCTCCTGGGTCCTCATATACAAGAGGATGGTGGTGTACTTGGCCCAGTCGGGGACCAGAATCATGCGGAGGGTGCGGATCGGGTGCCTGACAACCCGCCGAAGTGCGTTGAAGACGCGCTGGCCGACGGTCATGCCCGGCCCGTGTGGAGTCGACAGGAGGCGAAAGAAGCCCGAGCCGGCGCTGAAGCGCACGGGCTCCACGAAGGACACTCCATCCGTCCGAAGGATGGAGGTGATGGCAATCCCCTGGGAGAGGTCCAGGTCTCTTCGCTCCGTGGTCACACCCACCAGAACCTCGGAATTCGTTCGGACCCTGTCCCCCACCCGATCCGACAGGAGTGGCAGACCCCGGGGGCTGCGCTTGAGGCGGAGAAGGAGCTCAACCGTCCCCAGAACCCCGGCCGCCAGAACCACGTTCCTGGCCAGGTAGACTCTCGATGGCTTCCGGAGAGGGGATCTTCCGTACCGGACCGTGATCTTGAAACCATCCTTCGACGGCTCGATCCAGCTCACCTCCGAGTCTGCCTCCACCCTGACGCCGAGGCCCTCCGCCAACCACAGGTAGTTCAGGTCCAAGGTGTTCTTCGCCCCGATACGGCACCCCGTCATACACCCGCCGCATTCCGTGCAGCCGGTTCGGGGTGGTCCCGCGCCAGCGAAGTACGGATCCTGCACCTCCTCTCCCGGCTTTCCGAAGAAGACCGCTACCTGGGTCGGCCTGAGGTGCTCCAGGCGGCCCATGCCCTCGGCGACCTTCCTCAACGCCCCGTCGGCGGTGGACACCCCGGGGTATTCCAGGGCCCCGAGCATCCTCCGGGCCGTGTCGTAGTGCGGGTCGAGCTCTTCCTTCCAATCTGCCAGGTGCTCCCAATCCGGGGCGCTGAAGAAGGCCTCGGGGGGAGTGGGGAGGGTGTTACCGTAGACCAGTGACCCCCCGCCGACTCCCACCCCGTTCAGGCTGGTGAGGTGTCTCAGGAAGGTCATCTTGAAGATTCCTCGAAAACCGATGGCCGGCGCCCAGAGCCAGCTTCTCAGATTCCAGTTCGTTTTTGGGAAATCCTGGGGAGAGAAGCGACGGCCCTTCTCCAGGACCAGGACGGAGTACCCCCGCTCCGCCAGGCGGAGGGCGCTGACGCTGCCTCCGAAGCCGGAGCCGACGATGATCCAGTCCCAACTCTCCCGCATTTGTACCCTCCACGGTTCAGGGCGCCGCAAGAAGGAACCCCCGGGAAGCCGAAGGATGGCGCCACGACCGGTCCGCAGGACGGGACCCCGGCGAGGGGGCCGACGCCGGCAGCGGAACGGGGCCAAGGGAGGATCGAACAGAGTCGCGCATGGCGCAATGGGGGAGCGGGAAAGATGGAGCGGGAAAGAGGAGGCTGTCCAACGGGAACGTCCTCCCACTCGGCCTCGGGCCGGGGCAAACCGGTACCGAGGCTTTCGGGGGAAGGGAATCCAGGTGGGGGAAAGGGAGGGCGAGCGCCCGGACGCCTCAGGGGAGAAAGAGCCAGGCCACCACCAGGAGCCAGACCACGGCGATGGCCACCAGGAGTCCCACCTCGAGGGGCTGGACCCTCTGAGGTCCCTCCTTCCCGTGGAACCAGGCGATGACCCCGGAGAAGCCGACGGCGCAGAGGTAGGTGTCCAGCGCGATCTTGTAGCTCGGCTCAGGGAGGACCCCCCGGTCCTCCATATCACCAATGAAGGCGAGGGCGGTGAACCCCACCACCGCCGTCACCGCGACGATCTGGGGGAATCTCCTGCGGATGAGGGAGTCCAGGAGGTTGTCGGGGGGGGGTGGGGTAGCTCCAGCCTGTTGTGAGGCACCTGTCTCGTCCCGAAGGGCGTCGACGATGTAGCGGGCGCTTGGTCGTTTGCCGGGATCCTTGGAGAGACACCGCTCCATCAGGGCGGAGAGGCTCTCATCCACATCCGTGCGCAGGGCGGTGAGGGGGCGCGGTGGGGAACGGAGGTGGGCGAGGTTCAGGTCCACCCTCCCGCGGGTGGGAAAGGGGCCTTCGCCGGTGAGGATTTCGTAGCCCAGCAGGCCCAGGGCATAGATGTCGGTGCCTTCCGTGGGATCCTCACCCCGCAACTGTTCGGGGGAGAGGTACCCCGAGGTGCCGATGGTCTCTCCGGCTCGAGTCAGCCTCGGATCGGTATCCCGACCCTGGGGGAGGATGCCTGCCAGGCCGAAGTCCGAGAGGAGGACCCGATCCCTTTCCAGATCACAGAGTACGTTCTCCGGCCGGACGTCACGGTGGACGAACCCGTGACTGTGGGCGGCGGCCAATGCGTCGGCCACCTCCACGAGGACTCTCTTTGCCATGGGGATGGAGAGTGGTCCTTCGGCGGCGATCTTGTCCTCCAGGGTTCCCCCCTTCACGTACTGCATGACCAGAAAGGGAAGACCGTCGGAGAGATAACCGAACCGGTAGACTTCCACGGCGTTCCGATGGTCCAGGGAGGCGGAGGCCTTGGCCTCGCGCTCGAAACGCGCCCTGGCGGTACTGTCCTCGGCCAGGGAATCGGAGAGGACCTTCACCGCCACCAGGCGGTCCAAGGGCTTCTGGCGGGCGAGATACACCTCCGCCATCCGGCCCGTCCCGAGGTGCCGAATGACCTCCAGGTCCGGGGCCAGCTCATCCTTGAGAAAGGAAAGGCGATGGAGACCGGAGTCCTTCTCTTCGGCCATGGCTCATTTGATCAGGGGGGAGATCTTGCGGAAGCCACCGAGACGCGGCATCCCCGTGACATGAACCATACGAAGCCCGGTCCATTTCGCACAAGCGCTGGTGGTTCGAGTCGAGAAGGTCTGATGTCCGGGGTCCGGCGCCTGTGCGACGGTGCCCCACCGATCATCCCCCGTGAGGATTACGGTGCCGACTGCAGGGTTTCCCACGACGCCCGGGGCATTTCCGGTCCTGAACCGGCTGATGGCGGGCCTTGGTCAGGCCACACCGTCAGCTCACCCCGAATTTCTCCAGGAGACCGGTTGCCATGGCCTCCAGCTCCTCCTTGGTCAGGCCCTCGAATCGGCGCTGGCACACGATCCCGTAGGCGTCGCAGAGATTCCTGCAGGCGGGTCCGGTTACCATCTGATCGGCCATGTTGAAGAGAACGTTGTCCTCCTTGCCGATGTGGGCACGGATGAGGTTGACGTACCCCCGAGCCGAGTTCACGAGGATTTGGCGAGCCTCGGGGTCCCCCGCCCTGGCTGCCGGCAGGGACTTCGCCATGTGCCGGGCGTAGGCTCTCCCCATCTCGTGCTCCTGGAGCATGACCGCCAAGGGGCCCGTTTCCCTGGGCATGCCGAGTTCCATCAGCTCTGGAAAGAGGAGGTCCTCTTCCTGTCCGTGATGACAGGCATCGGCAAACAGCCGAATGAAAGATACGCACTCCTCAATGGCGTCGAAGTCCAACCCGTCGTCGGCCTCACGGGCCAGGATTTCGTCTACAACGCCGGCCACCTTCAGGATCCACTGGTGCTCCTCCCGGAGCCCACTCGTTGCAGTTGTTCTCGTCTCCATGAGACATCGCCTCCGCGTCCGGTATCTGCCGCCTGGCTCAGCTAGAGGATACGAACGAGACTCGGAGAGATGCTGTGACTCCTGTCACAGGGATGGGAGCAGGAAGAAAAGGACCGCGCCGCTGCTGCCCTACCGCCGGAGAAGTCCGCCCTTCCGGTAGATGTTCATCTGCACTTCGGAGAAGTACGCCTTCACCTCCTCCCCGGATGGGAGCCTCACGACCTGGTTCCGAAGGTCGACCTCGATTTCCTGGCCATCCTCCAACCCTTCTGAGATCAAATCGGAAGCCACGATGGGGAATCCGGCGTTGATGGCGTTTCGTTCGTAGATGGCGCCGAAGGACTGGGCCACCAGGGCGCTGACCCCGAGACTCTCGAAGCAGTCCACCGCCTGCTGTCGGGAGGATCCGGCACCGAAGTTCTTGCCCGTCACCACGATGTCTCCCGGGCGGGCCTTTGCTGCGAAGTCCTCCCAGCCCTCCAGGTTGTCGAAGGTGTACTGGCCCATCTCGGCGATGTCGGTGATGGTGAGGTACCGATTGTGGAAGATCATGTCCGTGTCGATGTTGTCCTTCTTCACGACCCAGACACGGCCTTTGAGGACTTCGGGCCTCTCAAGAAGAGTCCCC
>JASFRP010000253.1:0-5744 GCA_050114895.1 Gemmatimonadota bacterium | reverse complement strand
CATGGATGGCCCGCTCCAGGACCTCCCGGACCCGGGGCACACGCCGAATCACGCCGATAGGTGCCCGGGTCACGGATCCGACCCCACTCACCGGGGCAATAAAGAGGAACTTCCGCCAGATCTCGCTCTCGATATCGTCGGAAAGGCGGAGGGTCACGCCTCTGGCCCCCTCCAACTCCTCGAAGACCTTCTCGGCTCCGCCCCCCTCTGACCCTGGGAAGGGGCCCAAGACCACGGTGGGGTCCACCCCGACATGCTGGATGACTCCCGGTTCCTGGATGAAGCTCATGATCCTGCACGTCCCTCCCAACACACGGTCGTGCGGTAAGAGGCCCGCCAGCACTCCCGCCGCCTCCACGCCGTTCTGGAGCCCAACCACCATCGTATCCCGCCCCACCATCGGCCCGAGGCCCTCGGCGGCGGCTGGAAGCTGCCACGCCTTGGTGGCCAGAACGATCAGGTCCACCTCTCCGACCTCTTCGGCCGCCTCCTCGGCCGGCACACGGAGCCGTGTCTGGCCAAGGGGGGAGTGCAGCGTCAGCCCACGGGCCCTGAGGGCCTCGAGGTGGGGACCCCGGGCCAACAGGGTGACCTCATGGCCCGCTTCGGCCCAGCGTCCTCCGAAGTACCCGCCCACCCCTCCGGCACCAACGATGGCAATCCGCAAATTTCCCGTCCTCTTCGTTCAGGGCCCGTCCAGCCTCACGGCTCCTCCCGGGCCTCGGCCTCGGCCGCCAGGCCCACCAGGTCCAGGGGTCTCGTATGCATCCGCAGACCCCCGTCCTCTTCCCGGGGCCAGACCTCCCTGGGGCGGTCCCAGTATAGCTCGACGCCGTTCCCATCCGGATCCTGGAGATACAGGGCTTCGCTCACGCCGTGGTCTGCCGCCCCCTCCAAAGGGACACCCGCCCCCCGGAGCCGAAGGAGCGCGTCCGCCAGGCTCCTCCGGTCGGGATACCGGATTGCCACGTGGTAGAGGCCCGTGGATCCCCGGGGCGGTGGGGACCCACCTCTGCTCTCCCAGGTGTTGAGCCCCAGGTGATGGTGGTATCCTCCGGCGCTGAGGAAGACCGCCCCCTCTCCCATCCGCTGGACGACTTCGAATCCCAGCACGTCCCGGTAGAACCCAAGCGAGAGCTCTATGTCGGAAACTTTCAGATGCACGTGTCCGATGTCGACACGGGGGTCGATGGCGCGATGTTCGTTCATATGATCCTCTGACCCTGGAGTAGATGGACTCGTGCTCCCCCCTCCCGCAACCCGCCGTCCCCGGCCGTTCCCTGCGGCCGGACCGGCTGCGGGCCCCCCTGTTCGGATCCCGGAGGCGTTCTTGCTCCCCTCGGCACACCCCCCACATCTTCAACCCCCGAAGGCCGGGTCCTCCGCCTGCGTAACATTATAGGCTCTTACAGGGCCAGGCTCGACAGCTTAGAGGGAACGAATGGAGAACTTCTTCCTCATCCTGCTGGCCGCATTGATCGCTGGTGCCCTGGGCTACCTGCTTGCCCTGGGGGCCAGGAACCGCCGTGAGGCGCTGCGCGCGCTGGCACAGGACCTGGGGCTGGATTTCGATTCGGGCCCCGACAGCTTGATCCATCGCCGCTTCGGCCATTCCGTGTTCAACAAAGGAAGATCCAGGGAGGCCACCAACAACTTCTCCGGCTCCATGACCCTGGGGGGATTTCCCGTGAGTGTCCGGATGGGGGACTACCGGTACATCACCGGCTCGGGAAGATCCCGCCAGACCCATCGCATGAGCTTCGCATGCTTCCTCCTTCCCTTTGTGGGTACGCCCGATCTCCTCATCCGGACGGAAGGGTTGGGTGACAAGCTCCTGGGAGGCCTCGGATTCGATGACATCGACTTCGAGTCCGAAGAGTTCAGTCGGCGGTATTGGGTGAAGTGTGAGGACAAGCGTTACGCCTACGACGTGATCCACCCCCGCATGATGGAGTTCCTCCTCCGGGACTCCCCACCCCACGTGGAGATCGTCCGCGACGTCTGCTTGATCCTGCATGGCCGGAGGACGTGGGACCCCGAGGTCTTCGAGAGGGCACCCTCCTGGTTCGGGAGCTTCCTCCAGCTCTGGCCCCAACACCTGATCGAGCGGCTTGAACCGCGCCAAGGGAGAATCGCATGACCCCACCTGTCGTTATCGCCCTCTCCGTCTTCGGGGTGATCCTGATCTGGGTCGTCATCACCATGAATCGCTTCGTCCGTCTCCGTCAGCACATGCGGGAGAGCTGGGCGGACATCGATGTGGAGCTGAAACGAAGGTACGATCTCATCCCCAACCTCGTGGAGACGGTGAAGGGGTACGCCCTCCATGAACGGACCACCCTCGAGCGCGTCATCGAGCTCCGGAATCGTGCGGCAGCGAACTCCGGGAGCGCGTCCTCCCAGGCGAGTGACGAATCCCAGCTGATGCTGGGCCTGAAGCAACTCTTCGCCCTGGCGGAAGGGTACCCGGAGCTCCAGGCGGATCAGCATTTCCTGAACCTTCAGAGACAGCTTGCCCTCACCGAGGACCGAATCGCCGCCGCCAGGCGTTTCTACAACGGAAACGCGAGAACGCTGAACGTCCTCCGGAAAAGCATCCCAACCAGCGTGATCGGCTGGGCGCTGGAGGTGGAGCCCGCCTCGTTCTTCGAGCTGACGAGTGATGCAGAGCGGGTGGTGCCGAGGCTCCGACCATTCACAGGACGCCACCATGCCCAATCGCCGTTCCTTTCTGAAGACCGCCGCACTGGGAGCCATTCTCGCCCCGTCCACCCTGGAGGGGTGCGCCCCGCGAGAGAGATCGGCCGCGGGGGATTCCCAGCGTCCTGGCATTGGCCCAGTCCGCCCCGTGGCCCTCTCCTCCTGGGAGCACGGACTTTCCGCGAACGACGCGGCGTGGGAGATCCTGAGCAGCGGGGGAAGGGCCCTGGACGCTGTGGAGGCTGGCGTCCGGGTGCCCGAGGGCGATCCCGCGGTCACGACGGTGGGTTACGGAGGATATCCCGACCGCTACGGGAAGGTCACGTTGGACGCCTGCATCATGGACGAGTCCGGCCGATGCGGCTCCGTGGCCTTCCTGGAGGAGATCAAACATCCCGTCTCCGTGGCCCGCAAGGTCATGGAGCTCACTCCCCACGTGATGCTGGTGGGCCGGGGGGCCCTGGACTTCGCCCTGGCCAACGGCTTCCAGCGGGAGAATCTCTTGACGCCGGAAGCCGAAGCGGCATGGGAGCGTTGGAAGGAGGAGAGCGGGGAGACCCGACCCCTGGTGAACATCGAGAGTCACGACACCATCGGCATGCTCACCCTGGACTCGAACGGGGACCTCGCGGGAGCCTGTACCACCTCGGGGGCAGCCTTCAAGTACCACGGTAGAGTGGGAGACTCCCCCATCATCGGAGCGGGCCTTTATGTGGACAACGAGGTGGGGGGGGCCACGTCCACCGGGTGGGGAGAGGCCGTGATCCGGGCTGTCGGCTCCTTCCTCGTGGTGGAGCTCATGCGCCAGGGCCACAGTCCCGCCATGGCCTGCGAGATGGCGGTGGATCGGGTGATCAGCAAGAACCCCGATTGGCGGGAGATCCAGGTGGGGTTCCTGGCCCTGAACAAGGATGGGGAGTACGGCGCCTTCTGCATCGCCCCTGGATTCGACTTCGCCGTCCTCACGCCGGAGATCGCCAATCAGCTGGTGGACGCAGAAAGTCGCCTCTGAGGAACGGTGGCGCGGACAACGGCCTCACGGAACTCGGATCCAGGGGCGGCAAAGGTGTCAGTTCGAGGCCACACGCCCGACGTGGATGGCATAGACCCGGACATACTCTACGTCCAGCTCGTCTCGCCAGACCCCGACCACGCTTTCCCTTGTGACCTCCGTCACCGAGAACCCGGCGGGGGTGTCTACCTTCCCTTCCCACTCCCGGTGGGGGCTGAAGACGTCCCAATGGGCGCCGGAAAAGACGTCGGGAGAGTAGATCTGGGCCCAAACGCGCCCTTCCCCGGAGACCAGAACACGGGAATACGCCGGCAGGACCCCCGGACGGCTCGGGTGATCCACCCCGGCGAGATACTCACTCAGCGTGGGCTCCGTCATGTATCCCCGGATCACATCGACGTACGCAGCGATGTCCTCTGGCGACACCTTCCTCGGGGCCCGGTCCACGCCGAAACTCTCGAAGAGCGTGCCCCTCTGAAAGACGTTCACTCTGAACTCCGGCCCCGCCACCACGTACACCTCGTCCTGGTCAAGGTCGAAACTCGCATTGATGGTGAAGGCGAGGGGAACCTGGCTCCGCCCGGTCCACACCCAGGTGGGGCCTCTGGCTTCCGCCATGGGCTCCGGGATGGGCTCTCCCGGGCGGAGACGGATGAGACGGACTGAGTCCCCGAGGAGCTGACCCGGCTCCAGAGAACCTGCCGAGACAATCCGGGGAGTCTGAGCGAGGATGGACCCGTCGTTGAACACTTTCATGGCCCTCGGGAGGACCCCTTGCACCAGGACCGCCGGCTCGGTCCGAACCACTGCGCCATCTGGGCTGATGACACTCAGACGCCCATTGGCGTCGTCCCACACTGCCACGCTGTCACCCCGAAAAGAGCCCAGCAGTCGGGGACGGAGGAACTCGCCCGGGCCTTCACCCCTGCCACCGATGGTCGCCAGATGAACGCCGTTCGGCTGGAAGAGCCGAATCTCACTCGTCTGTCCGTCCACCACCCACAATGCACCGGAGGGACCGACGTGCACGGTTTGGATCCGGTAGAACTGTGCCGGCCCCGAGGCCTGCGGTCCCCCCAGGCTCAGCATGGGAGACGAGTCGACGGTGGCGTAGGTTCGGTCCGTGGGACGGGTCATGGTGATGCGGACACCGGCGCTGTCCTCCACCGCAACATCTGGTCTCGGCGTGCCGTGACACGCCCCGAGGGAGGGGAGCAGCAGGAGACATGCCCGGCGCACCCGGCAACTCATGACGCTCCCTCCTCGAGTGACGGTCCGAAACAGAGTGACCAGACCCGGAACGCATAACCCGGCAGAAAGGCTTCCGGGAATACCACGCGTCAGGGTCGTGAGCGGCTTCGAGAAAAAGACCGGGCCGCCCCGAAAGATCGGGACGGCCCGGCCAGTTACGCCAGATTCGTGTTGCGGTCTAGACCGGCACCACGTTCTCCGCCGCGGGGCCCTTGGCCCCCTGTACGACGTCGAACTCCACCTCCGCACCCTCCGCCAGGCTCTTGAAGCCTTCAGCCTGGATGGCGCTGTGGTGGACGAAGCAGTCCTTGCTTCCGTCCTCCGGAGTGATGAAGCCAAAGCCCTTCTGGTCGCTAAACCACTTCACTGTTCCCTTGGTACGCATCAATCGCGCTCCCTGGTTGTACGAGTCGGAGAGACGCTGATACGTACTTCCCGACTTGCTTCTGCGCGGAACCCCCGCGCGGCTTGTGACCGTCCTGGCCACAAAAAAAAGAGAAGGTAACGGTTTCCGTGAACGAGACCGCTGCCCTTCTCAGAGACTGGGCACCCCGTTCGGGGCCTAGGTTAGAATGCTCGCGGAATCAGGTCACACTGTCAACAGGTGACGCGCACCCCCCACCCACGTGACCGTGAGCTGGAAGCTCACCAGCATCGGGGGAGTTCCCTCCTCAAGGCCCCGGTCATGTCCGGAGCATCCGGCGGCCGCCGGCCCGCCCGAGCCTCACTTTGTGACCCGAGGGTCGGTCTTCCTGAGCCCGGGGATCAGGGACGGAACGCG
>JASFRP010000252.1:0-5747 GCA_050114895.1 Gemmatimonadota bacterium | reverse complement strand
TCCCTTCTCGGCCAGTTCTCGGTTCCCCTCCCGGGATCGGGAGGAGGTTCTCACACGCGCCGCACCTTCCTCCCGGTCTGCAGCTTCGTCCGAACCTCCCGCTTCACCAGGGATGGCAGGTCCGCGTCGTTCACCTCGAGGTACCGTTCCACGGCCTTTCGGTCCACCCCCACCAGCGCTCTGAGGGCCCAGGAAAGGGCCTTTGCCACCATGGGATCCCTGTCATTGGCCAGGGCCTGGCAGACCCGGAGCGTCCTTGTGGTGTCTCCGGTCCCGCCTCGAGACCGCATGTTGAGGGGTACAGTGGAGACCAGAGCCGTCCGACGCCACCATCGGTCTCGTGATGCGGCCCAGGCGAGGACTTCCCCGTCCGGGATTCGACCCTCGCGCCAAACCGGTCCGGACACGAACACCGAGAATCCGTCGACGGACGCCCAGTTGTCGTTCCCCCTGCCCAGGGCACGGACCTTTCGGATCCCCAGGAGACTGCGGGCGTCCTTTCTGCGGTGCAGAAGCTCGTACGCGACCTGCCGACACTCGTGGATTCCTAGCTCCTTCAGGGAGAGAGCCAGCTCCACCACTCGCCTCGGGCTTTCCTCCCTCAGCTCCAGGTGGAGCCGTCTGACCAACTTTCGGAGCGCCGGTGCGGGGACCCCCAGGATCTCCATCTCCGTCGGGAAGTACGTCGAGGTATACTCCTGCCGCTCAGGAATCGCTTCTTTACGGAGTGTCTTCTCCATCCAGGCCGGCACTTCCACGGGGGTCCCGGTCAACGCCTCGGCTCCCTTTCTTGAGGCCCCAGGTCTCGCTCTCCCTCCCCGCCCCTGCCCTCCCCCAACCCCGCCCTCGTCAGGAGCTCCTCCAGGGAAAGGAGCACCTTCCTTACGGCCTTCACAAAGCTGGCCTGAAGGGCCGGATCCTCTCTGAACCAGGCTCGAAGCCCTTCGCTGAGCTCCAGCTGGCCCCCCGTACCAAAGCGTCCCTGATTACAGATGTTTCTCCGGTGCCGCCCGTCAAGCCCCTCTCTGGGCGCCTGGAGGGGGATTCCTGCCTCCGCCAGGGCCTGCGAGAGCGCCGTCCTCATGCGCTCGCATCCTCCCCCCACCATGACGAAGGCTCGACCTTCGGTCCGTTCCCCATGGATGGCCAGGACCTGGTCCGCGGCCGCGGCGGCCTCCAGAGCCACCGGTTCGTCGAAACGGTGGCTGGTGATGTGGAGCCTCGCGTTCCCTTCCTCCTTGATCCCACGAAAGGAGTAAAAGGAAAACTCCCCTCCCGCCACGGCCCGGGCCAGCTCCGTGGTCAGCGGCTCGATCCACCCACCGTGAGGAGCCATGACCAGGATCCGCGACCCGCGGCTCTCGTGGTCGCGAACCCAATCACGCCCCTCTCTCTCCTCTTCCGCCAGCTCGCGGAAGCTCCTGTAGGTGTCTGCCATGGGGTCCCGGCCTCGGTGCGTGCGCCGGCGTCAGGGGATTCTCCGACGGCCTTCCAGCCATTTTCTTCCCAGGGGGCCGCTCTTCCAGAGCCTCTGTTCTCGCCGGCGCTCCAGAGGGGTTCGCCGCCTTCTCACCCGCCATGCTCCCACGGAGAACCCTCCGGCGGAAAAGGTAAGGACCCCGACTCCCAGAATCAGGAGCCCATGACTTCCTCTCTCCAGTGCCAGGAAGATCAATAGCCCCCCCAGAAGGAAGAGAGTAAGGCTCAAGAGGAGAAGTCGGAGCTTCGAAGAGAGCATTCGTGTCAACGGTTGAGGATCCAGATCGCGCCGTTGAGGACAGAAGCAAAGGTAACCCCGGCCTGGTAGGGCGTCATGAGCCGGACGGACCCGGAGGGCGGCGAAGTGGGCCTTTCCATTTCCGGGCCTACCCCACACCTCCCCTTCGTGATCCCCACGAAAGGTCCGGGGAGCCGCCCGCCGGCTTGTCCTTCTAGAAGAACCTCCCGCGCCCTCCTCCTCCTCCCATCGACCCGAAGCGGTTGTTCACGACGTTGTTGAAGATGGAGCCGAAGGTGAAGGAAAGACCGGTGGAGATCTCCAGGCTGGAGTCGGTAGGCAGCTGCCGACGACCGAGAAGGATATCCTCATCCGAGAGCTCCTCCAGCGGGATGTAGATCTGATCCCGGATTCTGGAGATGTTCCCGTTGATGTTCCACTCCAACCCCCTGAAGATCCGGAAGCTCATGCGGCCCCCGAAGGAGAGGCGATAGAATTTCGTGGGATCGTGGAGGAAGGCCTCGGACGTGGCGTTCACGCTGGCGGTTCCCCAGGGCTGGCGGAAGTTGACGCTCCAGCGCAGGGAGCCCTCCCAGACCGTCTCCGACAGCTTGTCGAACTGGGTGATGACCTCGTAGTCGTAGTACCGGGCGTGGATCAGGCCCTGGAGGGTCATGCGGCGCCGGGTCCAGTCCCGATAGGGGAAGAAGGAGTACTCGACGCCGCCCCCGATATTGGCCCCCAGGTCCTGGTTGTCCCGGGTAGACGTGGAGGCCCCGGACTCCATTCCCACGGACCAGCGGTCCGCCAGGGAGTAGAAGACCCGGGCGTCAGCGGACCCCTCCTCCCGCCGGTCCTCGAACTTGGTCCCGTCGCTGTACTCACCCTCCCGGAGGCTGTAGGACCCGCGGCCGGTAAAGGAGATCTTCCAGAGCTCCGTAGTACGGTTCGCGCCGAAATTGGCGCTGATACGCTGCTCCTGGTTCAGATCCTCTTTGTCGAAATTCACGTTCCCACCGACATCGAACACCCAGTAGTTCCAGGGATCGTCCACCTCGCCCTGGAGCCCCGGGGGGAGGTCCGGCACCAGCTCACTGGCCTCCGGCACGCCTACGGTGAAGGGGCCTTCCTGACCGTGAAGAACCGCATACCGGGCCAGACCCACCGCCAGAACCCCCGTCAACCCCTCCAGCCGTGCGATGTCCGTGTCGGTGTTACTGGAAGAAAAGGTGAGCTGATCCTCCATGCCTTCGAGGTCCTGCCGGCCGAGGTAGTCCAGGATGTATTCAGAGCCCGAGCCCGTGCTCTGCTGCGTAATGATGAGGTGGATCTGGGCGTCCTGCAGGTCCCTCACCCAGTTGACGAAGGTGATCTCGGTTCGAAAATGGTTCACGTCACACCCGAAGGTGGCACACTCCAGGAACACCCGGAGCGCTCCGTTCCTCGCCTCTCCCCCCCCCTGCCGGGCGGCGGCAGGAGGGGGAAGGAGGGCTGCGATGGCCACCAATCCTGTCAGTAGGAGTCCTCTTGTTCCTGTCATCAGCACGCCTCCCGCGGCGCATGTCGGCCGCCTGAGGCGGCGTGGAGATCTCGTCAGTCGGACTGAACCAGGGGCCTGGCTGGCCCGAATGGGCGGAGGCGTCTCCTGAACACGGGGACGGGCTCCTTATCGGGTGACTCTTCGAAGGAGGGGACGCCGGACTGCACCCCGTCGGCGACATCGCCGAGGGCTCCCTCTTCGGACTCGTCCGTGGCCACGAAGTGCCGCTTGAAGAAGGCGGCGACGTCGTCCACCAGGGAGTACATCACCGGCACCAGGACCAGGGTCAGGAACGTGGCGAAGAGGATCCCCACGATGACGGCCACCGCCATGGGGCTCCACCACGCCGCCTGATCACCCCCCCAGTAGAAGTCGGGGTCCAATCGGGCAAACAACCCGATGAAGTCCAGGTTGAGCCCGATGGCCAGGGGCACCAGGCCCAGCGCCGTGGTGAGGGCTGTCAGGATCACCGGCCTGAACCGGGTCTTTCCGCCCTGGACCAGGGCCTCCCTCCGGTCCATTCCATCCCGTGCCCTCAGGATGTCGATGTAGTCGATTAGGACGATGGCGTTGTTTACCACGATACCCGCCAGGGAGATGACCCCGACTCCCGTCATGATGATAACGAAGGGCATCTTGAACAGCATGAGCCCGAAGAACACGCCAACGGTGGACATGATCACCGAGCTGAGGATGATCACAGGCTTCACCACCGAGTTGAACTGGGAGATGAGGATGAAGCCGATGACGGCCAGGGCCATGAGAAAGGCCGTAGACAGGAACTCCGTGGCTTCCGCCTGCTCCTGATTCTCTCCCGTATATCGAAACGTGTACCCCGGCGGAAGGGACGACTGGAAGTCCGCCAGGGTCGCCTGGACCTCGGCCAATACGGCGTTGCTGTTGAAACCTGCAGCCACGTCGGCTCTCACTGTGGCGACTCTATCAAGGTCTTTTCGACGGATGGACCCCAACCCCTCTCCCACTCTCCAGTCCGCCACGGACACCAATGGCACCTGGGTACCTTCATGCATGACCGTCAAGTCGGCCAAAGCGTTGAGATCGTTTCGCCACTGGGGTGCCAGCCGCACGATGATGTCGTATTCATCCTTCCCGGTGCGGTACTTCGCCGCCTCCGTCCCGTTGATGGCTCCACGCACCGCCATCCCGATGGAAGAAGTGGAGAGCCCGTACAGGCCGGCCTTCTCCCGATCCACCAGAACGGAGAGCTCCGGACGGGCGGCGTCGAGATCCGTCTCCAGCCCCACCAGCTTGGGGAAGACCGGAGCGTTCTCCAGGATCACGATGGCCTCATCCGCCAGCGACTTTAGGACCTGAGGGTCCTCACCGATGATCTCGAGGTTCACGGGAGCCCCCGTGGGGGGACCTTCGGCCATCTTGTCCACCGTGACTTCCGCTCCGGCGATCTCATGCCCCAGTCCGGCCTGGAAGGCCGCGAGGGTCTGGAAGACGTCGGTGCTCCGGTCCTGGAAATCGACGAACTGGATGGTGACGCGACCGCCTTCCGGACCCGAGGCGCCCCCCTCCATGAAATTTCCACCGCCGCCGGCGCCCACCGTGGCCACGACGGATTCGGCGTCCCGCATCCCGTCGTACCCCTTGATCTCCTGTTCGAGGCGCTGGGCGATCCGGTCCGTGAACTCGGCTCGGGTGCCCACGGGCGCTTCCACGTCCACCCACACCTGTTTGGGTGGAATGTTCTCGGGGAAGAACTCCACCCCGGAGTTGAAGACCCCGTAGGCGGCGAAGGTGAGGATGAGGACGCTGACGGAACCGGAGAGCATGAGCACCCGATGGTTCAGCGCCCAACGCAGCTGTCTTTCATAGACCTTCAGCACCCACGGGATGAGGTCGTTCTGGAAGTGCCGCCCCACCTTCTCCATGACCAGGACGTGACCGAAGTAGGACGCGGCGGCCACGAGGGCGAAGAGGAGGGCCGTGACCCAGTTGATGCCGGCCACCACGAGAAGGAATATCGCGGTTCCCCCGATCAGGGTCCGTCTGGCCGTCCTCGTAAGGGGCTTCCTCGGCTCGTCATCCAGCTTGAGATACACGCTGGTGAGGGTCGGGATGATGACCAGTGCCACGAAGAGGGAGCTGGAAAGAGTGATGATGAGAGTCAGGGGAAGGTAACCCATGAACTCACCCACCATACCCGGCCAGAACATGAGGGGGGCGAAGGCACCCAGCGTGGTGAGAGTGGCGGCGATGACCGGCATGGCCACCTCACCGGTGGCCTTCTTGGATGCGGTGGCCCGATCCCAACCCCGCTCCACGAAGCGATAGGTGTTCTCCACCACCACGATGGCATTGTCTACCAGCATCCCCAGAGCCAGGATCAGGCTGAACAACACGATCATGTTCATACTGACGCCCAGGAGCGCCAGGAGGAGGAAGCTCAGAAACATCGAGGTGGGGATGGAGAGAGCCACGAAGAACGAGGTCCTGACTCCCAGGAAGAAGAAGAGGATC
>JASFRP010000251.1:0-5763 GCA_050114895.1 Gemmatimonadota bacterium | reverse complement strand
TCCTCCCCCTGCTGCTGTTCCTCCTGCTGCTCTTCCTCCTCCTGGACCTCCGCTTCCTCCTCTTCCTCGTCCTGGGACGAGGTGACGTCGAACTGTATGGTGTTCTCGTCGATGAAGCGGATGGAGGTGATGGGGAGATGTTGCCCGTCGTAGGGATCCTGCGTGATGCGGGTGAGCTCGGCGGCGATGCGGTCGTTGTCGAAGACGGCCCGCTTGGAGCCCGCCGTGGGATCGACGATGTAGAAGGTCTTTCCGTTGGTGTCTTCCCAGTCATACCAGAACTTCTCGCCCCCCTCGATCCATCGGGGGTTCACCAGGGTGGTGTGGAGCAGGCTCCGGAGCTTGTAGGGGGCCCAGCGTGCAGCCAGGTCGTAGTTGGCGGTGTGGTGATCCGCCGCCATGGCGTGATCGACCATCTGAGCGTTCGCGGCCGAGCCGGAGGGCCCCAGGGTCGAGGCCAGGAGGAATACGGCAAAGATGGATACGCGCAGGGCCGCGCCGATGCGGGCGGTTCCCAGAGAACGAGGGAGGCGGTTCATGGGAGCTCCTCGTGGTGTGTGACGAGCGAATGGGCCCCCGATCCGGGGGCCTCACCACGTCTTGAGAATGTTGGTTGGGGGATAGACTACAGCGGAGGCATCTTTCGTGCGAGTCCAGGTCACTTCAAGAGCATCTTCCTGGAGTGCCGCCGGAGCATCAGTCCGTAGAACATGTCCAGGTACCGCCGGGTCTCCTCTCTCTCCAGCGTCGTGATGTATTTCCAGAACCCATAGATGCGGCAGAGGGACAGGAGCTTCCTGGCGTGGAGCTCCCAGTTGTATTTCTCGTGCACCCGGGACACGGCGGCTTCCGAGATCTCGTCCCAGTGGCCGGGATACTCCAACGTCCGCTGGAAGAAATCCACCATCCGCTTGGATGCGTCCTCTCCGTGGTGAGGATCGATGTGGAATCCGGTGGTGCCGTCCACGACGATCTCCAACGGTCCGCCGTAACGGGTGGCGAACACCGGGAGTCCCGAGCTCATGGCTTCCACCACCGTGAGGCCGAATCCCTCGAAGAGCGCCGGTTGTACGAAGGCTCCCCGGGTGTCGGCCACGGTGCGGTAGATCTCCCCCACCCGCTGTTTGTCCGTCTGCATCTCCACCCAGCGGGCGTTTCCCTCCAGATCGTGCTCGTCGAAGAGCTCGTGCATGCCCTCGATCTGGGCCCTCTCGTCCCGGTCCGCAGAGTCCCCGGGCTCCAGGAACCCGCCGACCAGGAAGAGGTTGGTCAGCTCCCTGAGCCGGGGGTTGCTCCCGTACCAGTCCACCAGCCCAGGCATGTTCTTGATGACGTCCAGACGGGACATGGCCAGGAGAATGGGCTTTTCCTGGTCCTCCAGATGGCCCCGGGCGGTGGGGCCGGGCCCGCCGAAGATGAGCTCCTGGATCTCCCTCTTCACCATGGGCATTCTCCGGTGGGCCTCCGAGTAGGGGAAGAAGACCTCGGGGTCCGCGCCCGGCGACACGATGTTGAACTTGGGATCGAAGGAGTCGATTCCGGAGGTGACGCGGTAGAGCCCCGGCATCGTGAAGGCCTGGTGGCTCTCGTACTGGCCGATACTTTCCTCCGTGCCGGCGATCTCCTGGTAGCTGCTGGTGATGATGAAGTCGGCAGTGTTCATGGAGATGAGGTCGGCGGTGAACTGGCAGGAGAAGTGGTACTGGTCGTCCATCTTCTTCCAGTTCAGGTCCGAGTGCCGGTACTTCGTCTTCTCCAGAGCGTGGGCGATGTTGCACTGGGTCACCCCCATGCGGCCTGCCAGGAGGCTGGCCACCATGTTTCCGTCGGAGTAGTTGCCCAGGATGAAATCGGGCTTTCCTCCCAGCTCGGCCTTCAGGGCTCCCTCGGATTCCAGGGCGAACTGCTCCAGATAGGGCCAGATCTCGAAGCGGGAGATCCAATGGGGGATCACGTCCCCGTCGGCGGTCCGGAAGGGAACCCTCAGGATCCTGGCCTGCTCGGTCCCCATGATGTGTTCCAGGGGTTGATTGCAGGTGGTTCCCTCACTCTCCGGGATGAGCCGACTGAGGACTACGATCTGCGGCTCCACGTCCAGGCCCTGATCGTGGATGGATTGTCGCATCTCCCGTTCCAGGGCCCTCACCTGGTCCAGGATGTACACGACCTGCCCGCCGGTGTCCGGCTTCCCCAGGACCCCCGACTGGCCGAAGAAGCCGTGAGGAGAGAGGATGGCGATGGAGAAGATCATGGGGAGCCGGGCCAGGAACTCCTCCAGCGTGCCCGGGGAGGGAGCCTCAAGAATATCCGTGAGAAGGGACATGGTGTCCCGGATCCGCTCCGTCGTCCGCCCCCAGCCCGGCTCGAAGCCCATCCGCCTCAGGTCGGGACCGTGAGCCTTCCACCCACCGTTGTCCCCGTTGCCGTCGAGGAACCGACTCGCATCGCGAAGGGCTTGCCGGAGCTCCCGTACATCTCCGATCCCCTCGTTGAGCATGAGCTGCCGCCCCCGGACCTGGTGCATTCGGAGAAAATCGAAGAGACGCTCCTTCCCCTCGTTCTGTTGGGAGAAGATCCGGGCCGAGAGATGGCGGTTCAGGAAGGTGACCCCCTGGCCGATGGAGCGGGACTCGGAGAGCTTGGGAAACTCCCGCTCGAAGGGGCTGAGGTCCACCTCCAGGACCCAGGGCACCTCCCGGCCGTCGGCCTCCACGAGGCGCTCCTTGGACTTCAGGAAGTCCGAGACGGAGATCTCGTGGCACATGAGGTCCTCGGAGTGGAACTCGATATAGCGCCACTTCGCCACCCGGGTCCTGATGGCCATGAAGAAGGACGGTCCATGGACCACGGCTTCCTGGGTGGCCCGGATGAGGGGGGCCATCTTGGTGTCCCTGAGGGCCGCGCCCTCCTCCGTCTCACAGAACCGGTCGAACTCGTACGTCAGGTCGGTCCAGGTGAGAAGAGGGTTTGCCAGGGACCGGAAGCGGCGGAAGAGGAGGTAGACTTCCTGACGGTGCTCGCCCACGAGTGCCGGGAGTTGGTCGATCATTCAGTCGGTGTCCTCGTCTGGGATGCGGATGGAATCGAAGAAGCTGTAGTGGCGGATACCTTCCAGGACCCCCCAAGCATGTGACTTTCCGGCGAAGTAGACCCGGGGCCGTCCCCGTAGCTCCTCCAGCTCCGGGGTGTGGTTTCCCACCACTACGCCAAGGGTCTCGCCGGCCAGCATGTCGATGTCATTGCCCGAGTCGCCGGCCACGAGAATCCGTCTCGGGGCCAGGTTCCATTTGTGGGAGAGGAAGCGGATGGCGTGGCCGGGGGAGGCCCGGACGGGCGTGATGTCCAGGTCCTTCCCATGGTCCAGGGTGGCGGTGACGTGCAGGCCCTCCCTCCGGAGGTGCCTCCTGATTCCGGCCTGGCTCGGTGCTCCCAGGGTGTCCACCTGGAAGCGGAGGCGGAAGGGGGTCAGGCAAACCTCCTCCACCAACGAGACTCCGTCCACGGCCGCGAGGGATCTGCGCACCCGTTCCGGCTCCCAGCGGTAGGCGATCTGCCGCTGCCAGGACCGGTCCGGCACCAGGGGCGCTCCGTAATGGATTTCCGTGCCCGTGGCGCTGATGAGGATGTCGGGGGTCCTGAGGCCCAGCTCCTCGAAAATCTCCAGGGCCCGAGGCAGAGCGCGGCCCGTTGCTACGGCGAACCCGACGTTGTCCCCGGCCTCTCCCAGGGCGTCGATGAAGGCCTGAAGGGCGTCGCCGTCGCCGGTCAGGGTATCGTCGATGTCCGTGACGAGGATCCGGTCGAGGCGGGGGAGCCGGTGTCTGCGGGAGAGGGAGCGGTGCTCGTCCTCCATGTTGCGCTCCCCCAGCGCTTCCTTCGCCTCCTCCAGGTATCTCCGGACGTGGCTCTTCCACGAGAAGCTTTCGTGCACCCCTCGCAGACCGTTCTCCGACCAGGTCCTCCAGCGGTCCTCGTCCACGATGGTCCCGAGGATCTCACGACCCATGGCCACGGGATCCCGTGGATCCACCAGGGATCCGTTCCGGCAGGCATCCACGATGTCCTGCGGCCCCCCGTCGTTGGTCGCCACGATGGGAAGGCCGCTTGCGGCGGCCTCGATGAGCGTCAGCCCGAATGGCTCCGTCAACGCCGGGTTTACGAAGACTCCCCTCGACGCAGCTGCCATCCGATAAAGGCGAGGCACGTCGTCGGGGCCGTGGGTCTTTGGATAGGCGACGGAACCGTAGAGGTCATATCGGTCGATGAGGACCAGGATGTCCGTCAGGACTCGCCTGGGCCCCGCCGGCAGGTCCCGGATGTCCTCCCGGCTCCCCATCACCAGGAGAAGGTTTGCCTTTTTCCTGAGGTACCGGTTCCGTCCGAAGGCCTCCACCAGCGTGCCGAAGTTCTTCCGTTCGTCCGCCCTGGCCATGGCCATGATCAGGGGCTTGTCCGGATCGGAGAGGAACCTCCTCACCTCCCCGGCGATGTCGCTCCGATCCTCGCCGATATGACCGTTCGTTTCTCCCGGAGGGGAGAATCGGCTCAGGTCCACGCCCGGTGGGATCACCACCTTCTGGTGTGGTTGGTAGTGATCGTACAGCTCGTACTGTTCCCGGACCTCCTGTCGGGTGCTGGCGATGACCAGATCGGCCGTCTCCAGGGCCCCCTCCTCGGCCTCGATCCGCTCGGTGAAGTTGTACCGCTCCTCCAGGGTCTCACGGGAGTACCCCTGATCCAGGAGGCGAGCCTTCTTCACCCTTCCAAGGGAATGCCCCGTGAAGAGGAGGGGGATCCCCAGGATCTTCGCCACCTGCGCTCCCACGAACCCGGCATCGGCGTAGTGGCCGTGGATCAGGTCCGGGGCCCGGCCCCGGGCCCGAACCAGACGCATGATCTGGTCCACCATGGAAGGGAGGTAGGGCCAGAGCCTCTCTTTGTAGAGGTATCGTCTGGGGCCGAAGGGAAGACGGACGATCCGAACCCCGTCCCCCAACTCTTCCCTGGGCTGGGCGTAGGACTCGTCCACGCGCTTGTCCCAGACCTGCCGGGTCAGGACCTCGACGAGCTGGACCTCCGACTCCTTCCCCAGGTTCCGAGCCTGATCCAGCACGTAGAGAACCTGTCCCCCGGTGTCGGCGTCCCGCCCGAGCTCGATTTCGGTTCCCCGGACCAATCCGTGGACGCTGAGGGACATGATGTACAGCCCACGCGACCGCTCCCAGGGGAGGGGCTCATGCGGCATCGGTCCACCTCCGCAGGTGACGGGCATAGAGCTCCTGGTCCTCAGACGTCGCTCCGCGAATCCGGCACAGCTCGGCAGCGAACTGGACGGCCCTCCGGAGCATCGTCTCCAGCTCCCATCCCCCGTGGATGCCCAGAGCCAGGACGGCGCTGAAAGCGTCTCCCGCACCCACCGGGTCGACGAAATCCGAGACCGCGGGGGCGCTCGTCCAGTGGATCCCCTGGGCGGCCACCGCCACGGCCCCTTCCTCACCACGGGTCACCACCAGGGTCCCGATCCCGTGCTTCTCGCGGAGCGCGGTGGCGGCCTTCGAGAGCTGCTCGGTGTCCTGGACAGGCAGACCCGAGAGGAGCCCCGCTTCCACGCGATTCACCTTGACCCAGGTCGTTCCCCCGAGATACCGGTCCAGCGTGGCCCGGGTCCACCAGGGGTCCCTCAGGTTCACGTCCATCAGGGTCGGCACGCCGAGGGTTCGCCTGAGGTGGGCCAGGGACGAAGCCGAAGTCTCCTCCCGGACG
>JASFRP010000250.1:0-5766 GCA_050114895.1 Gemmatimonadota bacterium | reverse complement strand
GGCGGGGACCCATGGTCCTGTGATGGACCCAACGTGCAGGGGTACGTGCAGATGGCCGGCTGGGCGGGAGCGAACCTCCCGGTGGGTTCGGTGGTGGTGGCCCGCAAGCCACGGATCTTCTTCGTCCAGAGCAGCGTGAAGGCCCTCTCCCTTCCCCTCACGACGGACCCGGACGAGTTCCTGGGCCTCGCCCGAGAAGGGGGAGGTCGCTACTTGACGGTGGATCGGTGGGACGGTCTCACGGCCTACTACGTGCCTCCGGTCCTGAGAGCCCGGCCGGGTTCGTTCTGTTATCTCACGGGACTGGAATCGGGCGGACAGGTGGCGGTCCAGCTCCTGGGGATCCGCTCCGAGGGGGAGGTCGAGGGTGGGGGGGAAGGCACCCTGCCGCGATGTCCCCCGGAGATGACCATGAGCCGGCCCTGGCCACGGGCACCGGTGGGCCCCGGAGAGATTCCACTGCTGGTGTGGGGCCACCGGACCCGCTGACGCGCCTCAACGCTCGTAGAGGAGGGCCAGTGCGATTCCGAAGGCCAGGTGTTCCAGGAATTGCTCTTCCTCACCCCGGTTCTTAAGGAGGACCGAGAGAATCGGCACCTTCCGGTGGGGCGCTGCCGACCCGGCCAACTCCTCCAGACCTCCCCATGGGGAGAGAGCGTATTCCAGGGCGCCATAGGTGGAGCCCTGTAGGATGGACGGACCCGGCACCCGGGGCTCCACTATGGCTGCATAGAGGAGGCCCCTCCCGGCACCGGAGAGGAGGATATCGGTGAGCTCCTCCTCCAGGGAACCGTCCGAAGGCTCGCCGGAGAGGACCGGCCTGACGAGCTCGGCCAGCAGAGCCGCCGCGGCCCCAGAGGCGCCGGCCTTGAAGAGACGAAACAATCCGGGGCGGCGGCGCCCCGGCCAGAGCGCGAGAAACCGGGTGAGGACCGTCCCCAGGCCCACGGTGAGAAATGCTTCAAGAATCTTTCCCGAGGGCTCATCGAGCTGGTGACCTCGAAGCCTCCCAACGGCTTCAGCCAGCTTCTCCCCGGCGGTGGCTACCGCCTTGGGCTCCCCGTCCTTCTCCCGGACGGCAGGGGATCCCGGCGCCGGTGCGGCGGGTACCCGGTGCCGTGCCGCCTCCACGGCGTACCCGATGCGGTACCAAAGGTCCTCTTTTTTCTGCATCTTCAGAAGGCCCCAATCCGAGGTGAACTTCGTTAGGGTGACGTGCATGGATCGGTTTGACAAGGCCTGGCTCCTCCGGCAAGCTTCATCCGCTCTCCTTCCGGGGATCCTCCTGGCCCTCCTCGCGAGCTCCGGCCTCGGACAGCTTCCCCCGGACGAAGCCTGGCGAACCCTGGAGACCACCCACCTGAGGGTCACGTATCCCGACGGGATGGAAGATCTGGCCCAGCGGGCCGGGGAGCGGGGGGAGGCGGCGTGGGAGCTTCTCTCGGAACGGTTCGTGGAGCCTCCCGAAGGCGTGGTGGACGTCATCATCAGTGATCACGCCGACATCTCGAACGGATTCGCCCAGGTCTTCCCGTCCAACCGGATCGTGATCTACGCGCCCCCCCCCGTGGATGGCTTTGGCCTGGCCTACATGAACGAGTGGATGGAGCTGGTCATCGTCCATGAGCTGACCCACATCTTCCACCAGGATATGGCTAGGGGCGTGGGTGGCGCTTTCCGGCAGTTCTTCGGTCGTGTGCCTCTCCGGTGGCCCTTCTTTCCCGGACTTGCCACCCCGAACTGGACCGTGGAGGGAATCGCCGTCTATTACGAATCGGCGCTCACCGGGGCCGGCCGGGTGAAGGGGAGCTTCCACGAGATGGTGGTTCGTACCGCCGTCCTGGAAGGGGACATGGACTCCATCGACCGGGTATCGGGGGCCTCACAGATCTGGCCCGGTGGTCAGCGGGACTATGCCTACGGCTCCTTGTTCCTGAACTACCTGGTGGACCAGCACGGCGAGGAGGCCGTTTCGAGCTTCGTCCGGGAGGTTGCGGGGCAGTGGATCCCCTACCGCCTCGACTCGGCGGCCCGGAGAGCCTTCGGCACCTCCTTCTCACGGAGCTGGGAGGAATGGGAGGCGGAGCTTCAGGCACGTTACCGGACGCTGAGGGATTCTCTCGCCGCCTGGGCTCCCCTTACCAGGGGAGAGACCCTGACGGAGGAGGGCTACTACGCCTTGAATCCGGCTCCTTCCCCCTCGGGGGATCGTGTGCTTTTTTCGCGGCAGGATGGGCATAGCGACAATCAACTCCGCCTCCTGGATCCGAATACGGGGAAATCGGGAAAGCTGGCCCGTACCAACAGCCTGGCGAACTTCTCCTGGACCCCTGAGGGGGGGGTCGTCTTCTCCCAGATCGAATACGTCGATGCCTATCGGCTCCGGGGGGATCTGTATCGGATCCGCCCCGACGGGGGGGAGGAACGGCTGAGCCGGGGTGAGCGCCTCGACCATCCCGACGTGGACCCGACGGGGAGGTGGGTGGTGGCGGTGCAGGAGGGGCGTGGCACCAACCGCCTCGTTCTGCTGGACCTGGAATCCCGGGAAATCATCCCCCTCAACGACTATGAATCGCCGGTCCACTGGTCGTATCCCAGGTGGTCCCCGGGAGGTCAGTGGATCGCGGTGGCGCGGTGGAGGCCGGGAGCCCATATGGACCTCGTCCTGCTGGACCGGGAGGGTGCCGTGGTCCAGGAAATCACCCGGGATCGGGCCATCGACAACGCCCCGGTCTGGAGCCCCGACGGCCGTTGGCTCCTGTGGGCGTCGGACAGGAGCGGCATCCCCAACCTCTACGCGGTGGAGATCCGCCCCGATTCGGGCGAGCCCTCCCCCCGGCTCCAGGTGACCAACGTCCTTGGCGGTGCCGCATTCCCGGGGGTGGACCCCCAGGGAGAGTGGATCTACTACTCCGGGTATCACGCGGACGGATGGCACCTGGAACGGATTCCCTTCGATCCCGGCCGGTGGTTTGCCCCTCTGCCGGAGAGCCCGAACTTCGTCGGAACGGTGGACACCACCCGGTATGACCGGAAGATCCAGGCTCCCCAGGAGAGATATGATCCCCTCCCCACGCTGGCTCCCACCTATTGGTCTCCGGCTTTCCGAGCCGGGGACGATGCGGGATCGGTCCAGGTCCTGAAGCCCCGCTTCGGCATCGCCACCTCCGGGGTCGATCTCGCGGGACGCCACAGCTATTCCCTGGTGGGACTCTATTCCGGGGGGCCAGGCGGTTTCGAGGGGGCCGCGGCCTATTCATTCGCCGGCCTGGGGAATCCGGTCCTCACCCTCTCCGCAACGCAGTTCCTGGACGCGGAAGGTCCCCTCGCCGCCCCGGACGAGAGCGGAGATCTCCTCTACACCGTGGAGAGGGAGCGTGGCGTTGGGATCGGTGCCACCCTCTTTCGCAGGAGGTCCCGGAGCTTCTCCTCGGTGAGCATCTCCGGACGTCACATCTGGGAGGAGAGGACGCTTCTCGAGGAGGATCTGCGGGAGAGTGAGCGGTTTCGCCTCACTCGCCCCGACGCCCGGCTGGGGGAGGCGAGGGTCGCCGTGGCTCTTTCCACCGCCAGGACCTTCCCCCTGTCCATCAGCCCGGAAGACGGTATCGGGGTCGTCGTCAGGGGGCGGACCCGACGGGAGCTGGCCCTGGTGGACACCCTCAGGGGACTCCCGGGCCAGGATCGCTCCCTGAGAGATCTGGTGGGTCAGCTCACGGCCTACAAAGGAGTCCGGCTTCCTGGTTTCGGAAACCACGTCCTGGCGTTTCGCGGGAGTGGAGGGGTTGCGGGGGGGGCCGGAGCCGACCAGTTCCACTTCGAGGTGGGGGGGGCTTCCGGAGAGGGTTTGCCTCTCGGCCTGGTGGATCTCGCCCAGGGGTTGGCCTTCCCGGTGCGGGGGTACGACACCGCGAGCCGTTTCGGCAGATACGCCTGGTCCGTGTCCGCGGAGTACCGCTTCCCTCTATTTCTGGTGAACCGAGGGCCAGGGCTCTTTCCCCTCCACCTGGACTGGCTGAGCGGGACGCTGTTCCTGGATGCCGGGAACGCCTGGGGCCCCGAGCTGGGCTTCAGGGGTTACGAGAACCCGCGAAAGGACCCTCTGACCTCCGTGGGAGGGGAAATCACGGCCCGGGTCCTCCCCTTCTGGTATGGGATCATGGATCTCCGGGTCGGGGTCGCCGCGCCTCTCCTGCAGGGGAATGGGGTGAGAGCTTATCTCAGGTTGGGGCCTTCGTTCTGAGCTCGTGGGGGGACCTGGCCTCCCCCTGGGTCCTGGACAAGTGGGACGGGGTTGAGGGGGGACCCTGGGCACTCCCGGGGGCACTCAGAGTTCCCGGCCGGCAACCTCCGCTATCCTGTCCACCGCGTCATGGAGGGCGTTCAGGGTCTCTCGAAAGTCCTCTCGGGTCATCTCATCGTCCCGGGCCTGGAGCTTCACCCCGTGTGCGTTCAGCAATCGCACCCTCTCGACGAAAGCGTTCACCTCGGTGCGGAGGGCCGCGTACTTCCGCTCCTCCGGGAGGACCGCACTCGTGAGTCGCCAGACCCCGGCCTCGATGATCAGGAGGCCGACGAGGACCACAAGGACCTGAAGCTGCAGGTGCAGCGAGATGGCCGGAACGAGAATGGCAAGGAACACGAGGACCGTTCCCAGGAGGGTGAACCCCAGGGCCAGAATTTTCCGAAGCTTCCTCAATGGACGCCTCCTGACAGGTGAATCAACATCCTCGTCTGCCGCTGTCGAAGTCGAGCATTCGGGATCCCCAGAGAGGGAAGGCGATGAAGACCTTCATACGGGTCTCGGCGTGGGCGGCGAGTGCGATCACGTACGGTTCTCGCCCGGCCGTCTCCGGGACGGCGGCAAACAGGCAGTATTCGATGTCCTCCGTCGGGATGTATGTGCTCAGGTCCTCCACCTCCTCGATGGAGCTGGGGAACATCCCATGATTGATGATGACGTAGTTCTCCACGCCATCCATGAGGTGGCGGACGTCCCCCTGGATTCGGGCCAGATAGGCCCGTTCCCGGGCCCTGTCGAAGTAGGGGACGGCGATGCTGGCGAGGATTCCCAGAATCAGGGTCACCAGAAGAAGCTCGGTCAGGGTGAAGCCATCCATCCCCCGTCGCCTCGACTTCCTCCCTCTCCCGTGGGTTCTTCCCTTCATTCGGTCTTCTCACGTCTTTCTTTGTGGCGGTCCCGTATGCGGGCGCCTCGGATGCTCCACTTCAAAGATAGGTTCGAAGCCGGGGCCACTGCAAACATCTGTTCCTTCTTCGGACTGGTGACCTACTCGATCCGGGCAGGCATCGGAATCGGGCCGGACAGGAGCGGGAATGGGCCGAGTAATATGCCTTGACCACAATATCTAGTAGCCGTATCTTTAGGATACCTCTAGATTTTGTGTCTTCAGGTCGTTTTCCACATCAACACTCCGCCGGCGAGAAGGGCTGTCGCCGGTTTTCAACGCTTTGACCCAGCTTTTCCACTTGCTGTCCACACGGTTGCCCCGGAGAAAAGACGACATGGTCGAGTCCCACTCCTCGCAGAAGGATCCGTTCATCTTCGACGACCAGCTCCCCGACGGCCTGCCCGTTCCCGACTTGTCCGAGAATGCCCGTATCGTCCTGGGGAAACGCTATCTGAAGAAGGACGATGAGGGGGAGCCCACTGAGGAGCCACAGGTCATGTTCTGGCGCGTGGCCCACACCGTCGCGAAGGAGGACGCACGTTTCGGGGCGTCAGAGGCCGCGGTGGAGGAGGTG
>JASFRP010000249.1:0-5766 GCA_050114895.1 Gemmatimonadota bacterium | reverse complement strand
ACGCCGAAATCCGGGTCGAAACCGAGCGGGCTCGGGAGGCAAGACTTTACATCCCCAGGGAATCGGCGCATCATGTCCGGCAGTTTTTTCTCCCGCCGGGAGCGGTCCACTAGAGGAGGAGCAGCGTGCAGGAGCCGATGAAACGAATGCCGAGCCTGGGGGTGTCCCTGATCCCCGTCGTCGTCCTGATCGCCTCCCTTTCCTACACCATCATCGTCCTGGACGGATCGGGGCACATCCCACTCATCTTCGGCACAATCGTGGCGGCCACCATCTCTGCCGGGGTCCTCGGGATGTCATGGCCCGAGATCCAGAGCGGGATGACCAAGGGGATCGTCGCGGCCCTGCCGGCGATCCTGATCCTCATCATCGTCGGACTTCTCATCGGCGTGTGGATCGCCAGCGGTGTCGTGCCGGTCATGATCTTCTACGGCTTGAAGATCCTGGCGCCCGGGTACTTTCTGGTCGCTACCCTCCTGATCTGCGCCGTCATTTCGTTGGCGACGGGATCGTCGTGGTCCACCGCCGCCACCGTAGGTCTTGCAATGATGGGCGTCGGGCAGGCACTCGGGATCCCCCCGGGGATGACGGCGGGAGCGGTAGTCTCCGGAGCCTATTTCGGCGATAAGATGTCGCCCCTCTCGGATACTACGAACCTGGCGCCGGCGGTGGCTGGAACGGACCTCTTCACCCATATCCGGCATATGGTCTACACCACCGTCCCCGCCCTCATAATCGCGCTCATCATCTTCGGGATCATAGGAATCATGAGGCCGGCCTCGGGGTCGGTGGAGACCTCGGAGTACCTCCTGATGCTCTCCACCCTCAGCGCATCCTTCAATCTCACGCCCTGGCTCCTCATCGCCCCGGCCTCCGTGCTCTTCCTGGTGTGGAAGAAGACCCCCGCCCTGCCCGCCCTCGTCGTCGGGGTCGTCGTGGGTGCCGCGCTCCTCCTGATCTTTCAGCGGGGCTCCGGGCCCGAGGGGGCTTCCAGCATCGGCCGTCTGGTGGAATCCCTCTATAGTGGCTACGTGAGTGAGTCTGGCGTGCAGACCGTCGACGAGCTTCTGTCCAGGGGGGGACTGGGCTCCATGATGGACACCATCGCCCTGATCATGGTGGCCCTCTCCTTCGGCGGGATCATGGAAGCGTCGGGCATGCTGGAACGCCTGGCGGCGGCCGTCCTCAGGCTGGCCCGGTCCACGGGATCTCTCATCACGGTGACGATTTTCAGCTGCCTGGGGATGAACGTCCTGGCGTCGGATCAATACCTGGCCATCATCGTGCCGGGCAGGATGTACCGGGGCGCCTTTCTGAAGCGGGGGCTCCATCCGAAGAACCTGTCCCGGGCGCTGGAGGATTCGGCGACGCTCACTTCGCCTCTGATCCCCTGGAACACGTGTGGCGCCTACATGTCCAGCGTTCTGGGTGTGAGCAGCTTCGTCTACCTTCCCTTCGCCTTCCTGAACCTCTGCTCACCCCTGGTCTCCATCTTCTACGGGTTCACCGGGATCACGATCCAGAAGATCGAGGACGACCCGGAATCCCTGGTGGGGGTCACAGAAGAGGAGCTGGCAGACAGGGAATAACGGCGGCAGGAGCCGTCAGCGCCGTCTGAAGACGTCCGATCCCAAGCGGTCGAGGAAGGACCGCCCTCCGTCCGACTCTCCCTCGCTCACCGCCCAATCGTAGGAGAAGAGGGAGATTCCACCCGCACCCAGGGCCCTGGCGATACGGATCTTGTCCAGGGTCCCCTGGTAGGTGTTCTGATAGATGCCGATGCCCGCCCAGACACGCTGGGGCCCGGCGACCTCCACCGCACGGCGAATCTGTTCCTCGAAGATCTCGTTGTCGGCGGTGTAGGCCATGGGTGCGACGACGTCCAGGATCCCGGACCGGATCCAATACCGCCAGTCCTGAAACCGGCTCAGGTATGCGTCCTCGGCGTTGGCAAAGACCGCTGCCGAGACCACGACCCCGGGCTTCCGCTTCTTCACTCCATGGTAGATCCGTTCCACGAGGTCGGTGATCTGTGTGCGCCGGAACTCGGCCCAGGGGCCCGGAAGGGAGTCGACGTAGGCTAGCGGGTCTCTCAAATACGCCTCGTCCAGCCCCGCCACTCGGGCAGGTGACAGCCGGGCCGCCACCCAGATCCGGAACCGCTCGAGAGCACTTCTGGAGTAATCGAAGTCGGGATTGGGGTAGCGGATGTAGTCGAAGTGGAGGCCATCCAGGTCATAGGACTCCAGGAGATCCATCCAGACCGAGTAGAGGTGTTCCTTGACCTCCGGGCTGGACGGAGAGGAAAAAAGCCCCTCGATAGTCTCCGTGTTTGCCTGGGCGTAGTCCAGGAGAGCCTCCACGTATCGGGGGCTCCATGGGTCCAATCGGAAGAGCTCCCTGGCCAATGGCCGGGGAACCGCCAGCAGGTCCGGCCGTCGCGTGACCAGGTGCGTCCCATAGGAGGGTATTCCCCAGTTCCCCCCGACCAGGTGGGCGTTCACCCACGCGTGGACCCCGATCCCCCTGGCGTGGGCTTCCTGGATCACCAGGGCGAGGGGGTCGAAGAAGGTCCCCCATGCTTCCACCGTCTCGGGGCGCGGCTCCCATCGACTCTGATAGTACGAGTCCCCTCGCCCTCGAACCTGGACGATGAGGGTATTGAAACCGGCTCGGTCGGCCCGGTCCACCATCGCTCGGATGGAATCGGGGTCGGTGAGCGTCGTTCGCACCACCCAGAGTGCCCTCACTTCCCCGGGGAGCCGATCCAGGACCGCCACAGGAGGTGGGAAGGGGTCGGACCGAACCGGGGTAGGCCTCGCCGGCTCCACCACGGGGTGGGTGGATGGGGGCGTCGGAGCCGGCTCCGGCCCCACCGTGCCCCGAACAGGGGAACAGGCCCACGCCAGGATCGCCAGTGGCAGGATCATCGCGGACCGGAGGAGAGGTCGGTGGGAGGAGGTCATCGTCTCAGCTTGAAGAATCCTCGCAGGAGCTTCCCGGCGTCGGCGCCCAGGACCCCTGGGATGACCTCCGCACGATGGTTCAACCGTGGATCCTGGAGAAGGTTCCCCAGGCTCCCGGCCATTCCGCCCTTCGGGTCCGGTGCCCCATAGACGACCCGGGGCACCCGGGCCAGGACCATGGCCCCGCAGCATTGTGCACAGGGCTCGAGGGTCACGAAGAGCGTCGCGCCTTCGAGCCGCCAATCACCCTGACGAGCCGCAGCGGCCCGAATCACCTCTACTTCCGCATGCGCGGTGGGGTCAGAGCGGGTGACGGTCCGATTGTGGCCCTCCGCCAACATCACTCCATCCCTGACCAGGACGGCCCCCACGGGTACCTCGCCACGAAACGCAGCCAACCGGGCCATCTCCAGGGCGCGGGCCATCCAGAGATTGTCAGCGGAGTGGGGGACGCCGGGCTCCAGTGGAAAGGCCAACCCATTCATCGGGCACACGTCACCCGCAAATGTGGATCGGGAGGGACCATCGAGCAGGGAGCCGGGAGAGAGGTCCCCGAGGCGTGTCGGGCCCTAATGGGCCACGGCGGTGACGGCCGCAGGGAGGTGGTCCATTCGGCGGTAGATCCCCGTGATCCGCCCCAGGAGGATCAGTCCCTCGGGGTTCTCCAGTGCCGTCGGGCCCGTCTTCCCCACCAGGGGGTGGAGGAACACGGTCTGCTTGCCCCGATTGAAGCGATAGTAGGCGGAACGTCCCTCGACGCTGGCCGCTACGATGGACCCATCCGCCACTTCGGTCACGGCAACGGGTTCCAGCAGGATGTAGTCGCCCTCGACGCAGCCGAGGGAGGCCAGCTCCTCGGCCCGGGCCTGCACGAAAAACGCACCCCTGTCCCCAGCCAGGCGGCGATCCAGAGTCAGGAACATCTCCGCCCTGGAGGCACGATGGCCATTCCCGTCCTGGGGAAGGTGGGGGAAGCACGGCACGGACACTGCCTGAGCGTTCAGATCCATGCCGAGAATCTTCACCCCCCTGGAGCGGGAGGGGTCACGCTCGAGAAAACCCTTGTCGGCCAGGGCCTGGAGATGCTCGGAGACCGTCTTGGTGCTCTTGATCCCGAACCGCTCTCCGATCTCACGGATGGACGGCTGGTACGTATTCGAGCGCAGGTAATCCACCATATAGTCGAGGATCTTGCGCTCGAGCTCCGTGAGATTGGGGGGCATCCAGCTCTCCGATGACCGAATGTAGTAGCGGCCGAGGAACGACCTGGTTTCCGGAATGGTTCGCTATCCTAATGTGCCCTATTCCGGGGTGTCAAGAAAGGGTTTTGTTTCCGGCACACATCAACTCTCCCCGGGGAGGTTCCCGGAGACCAGCACCCTCACCGCCTGGTCCATCCTGGCCAGAGACCGATCCCTTCCCAGAAGGAGAAGGACGTCGAAAATTCCGGGGCTCGCCGCGGTTCCCGTGAGGGCCACGCGAAGGGGCTGGAACACCTTACCAGCGCTCACCTTCAGCTCCTCCGCCAGCGTCCGCAGCTCACGCTCCAGGGCCGACTCCTCCCACGGGCAAGCTTCCAGGACCTCACGGATTCGCGAGAGACGATGGAGGGCCGCTTCCGGGTCCTTGAGCCAGTTTTTCTTGACCGCGGCGGAGTCGTAGAGGACTTCTCTGCTGAAATAGGGCGCCGCCTGCGCAGCCAGCTCTTCCAGGGTCCTGGACCGAGGCTTCAGAAGCTCCACCAGGAAGGAGAGGTCGACGGGATCTGCCTCTTCCCCTCCCTCTTCCTCGATGCCCATCTCCTGGAGGCGCTGAGCCACGGGCACCACGAGCTCCTCGGTCTGCGTACGCATGAGGTGCTGCCCGTTCAACCACTCCAGCTTCTCGAGGTCGAAGACGGAGCTCTTCTTGAGGACCCGCTCCAGAGAGAAGGCTTCGACGAGCTCGTCCCGGGTGAACACTTCGCGGTCATCGCCGGGTGACCAGCCCAGGAACGCCAGGAAGTTGAACATGGCTTCCGGGAGAATTCCCTTTTCGGCGTAGTCGCCCACCGCCGTGGCCCCATGCCGCTTGGAGAGGCGTTTCCCGTCCGGCCCCAGGATCATGGGAACATGAGCGAAATCGGGGACATCCCTGCCCAGGGCCTGATAGAGGAGTATTTGCTTCGGCGTGTTGGAGAGGTGGTCGTCCCCCCTGAGAACCAGGGTGACCCCCATCTCCACGTCGTCCGAGACGACGGCCAGGTTGTAGGTGGGAGTTCCGTCACTCCGAAGGATGACCAGATCGTCGATCTCCTCGTTCTGGAAGCGCATTTCCCCATGCACACGGTCGTTCCAGACCGTCTCCCCCGCCGGCACCCGAAACCGAACCGCGAAGGGAGCTCCAGAGCCCGCCAGGGACGCCTCCTCCTCCGGGGACCGCCGCTCCGCCCTCCGCCGGGCCCCCCGGAGGCGCTTTCCCGCCGCCTGGTCCTCCTCCCGATCCCGGGCGGCCTCGTCGGGCGTGGAGTAGTCTCGGTACGCCTGGCCCGAGTCCAGGAGGGCGCGTGCATCGTCCACGTGCCTCTGGAGCCCTTCGCTCTGGAAGAAAGGGCCCTCGTCCCACTCGACCCCCAGCCAGGTCAGTCCGTCGAGGATGGCCCGCGTGTGCTCGTCCCGGGAGCGCTCTCGATCGGTATCCTCGATCCGGAGCACCAGGACCCCACCCAGCTTCCGGGCCAGGAGCCAATTGAAGAGCGCGGTGCGCGCGCCCCCCACGTGGAGGTAGCCGGTGGGAGACGGGGCGAATCGCAGTCGGAGAC
>JASFRP010000248.1:0-5775 GCA_050114895.1 Gemmatimonadota bacterium | reverse complement strand
CTTCCCTTTCTCGTGAGCCTTCCCCCTCCCCGGAGCCATGAGCATGGCGTCCAATCTCTCGCGATTCCTGGCCGAGATGAAGCGACGGAAGGTCTACCACGTTGCGGGGGTCTATGCCGTCGTGGCCTTCGTGATCTGGCAGGCGGCGGAGATCGCCTTTCCGGCGCTGGGCCTCCCGGACTGGACCCTCACCTTCGTGGTTGCGGCCACCCTCCTGGGTTTCCCCATCGCTCTGGTCCTGGCCTGGGCCTTCGACATCACGCCCCAGGGCGTGCAGCGCACCGAGTCCACTCCCGGGAAGCGCAGTAGCCCGGCCGCCACCCTGGCTGGGGTGGCGCTCCTGGTGGTCGTCCTGGGCGTCGGGTGGTACCTCGTTCGGGCACATCGCTCGGAGCCCGATCGAAAGTCCATCGCCGTTCTGCCCCTGGAAAACCTGAGCGGTGACGCAAGCACGGAGCCGTTCGTCGCGGGGATTCACGACGATCTTCTGACGCACCTCTACAAGATCGCCGATCTGAAGGTGATTTCCCGCACCTCCGTCATGGAGTACAAGGACACTCGGAAGAATCTGAAGGAGATCGCTTCCGAGCTAGGCGTAGCGACGGTGTTGGAGGGTGGGGTCCAACGAGCTGGAGATCGGGTGCGCATCAACGTCCAGCTCATCGATGCCAGAACGGACGAGCACCTCTGGGCGGACGACTACGACCGGGAGCTCACCACCGAGAACATCTTCGCGGTCCAGAGCGACGTGGCGCTCCAGGTGGCTGCGGCCCTGAAGAGCGTGCTCAGTCCCTCCGAACAGGCCCAGATCGAGCTGCGGCCGACGGAGAACCTCGAGGCGTACGATTACTACCTGCGGGGGAATGAGTACGACCGGCAGAGCCAGGAGCTCGACGCTCAGCGCACCGCCATCCAGCTTTGGACCCGAGCCACCGAGCTGGACCCGACCTTCCCTCTGCCCTATGCGAAGCTCGTCGTGGCTCGTTGCCTGATGTACTTCGCGTCGGTCGACCGGTCCGAGGATCACGTCTCCCTGGCGGCCGCCGCGGTCGCCAGACTCCGGGAGCTGGCCCCGGATCTGGGCGAGACCCACCTGGCCCTGGGCATGTACCACTACCAGTGCCTCGGCGACTATGATCGAGCCATGGACGAGCTCGCCCTGGCCCTGGCGGCGCAACCCAACAACTCCGCTGTCTACGCCGGCATCGCCGCAGTGCAGAGACGTCGTGGGGATTGGGAGCAAGCGGCGGAGAACTGGGCGAAGACCGCGGAGCTGGATCCCCTCTACTATCATTGGCAGGAGGAGTTGGCCTACACCTACGGCTTCGTGGGTCAGTACGGCGAGGCCGATGCCATCTGGAGACGGGGTATCGCTCTGGCTCCGGACATACCTGGCCTTCGTGTCTGGAGAGCCATCAACCTCCTGAGCTGGACGGGCGACATCCAGGCGGCCCGGTCGATCCTCGAGTCCATGGCGGGATCCCTCGACGCGGTAGACGCATCGTACCTGGCCTACTACCTCTTCCTCCTGGACCTCTTCGAGGGCGACTACGCCGGAGCGCTGGGTCGACTCTCGGTCGGGAGCTCACCCACTATCGAGACCCAGTTTTGGGTCCATACCCGGGCCCAGCTCGCCGCAGAGGTCTATGCGCTCCAGGGCGAAGCCGATAGGGCCCGCGCCTGGTACGACTCGGCCAGGGTGTACCTGGAGGGCAGGATTCAGGAGGAGCCAGAGGACTGCAGGCTCTACCGATCGTTGGGGGTCGCCTATGCGGGCCTGGGACTCGACGAGGAGGCGGTGCAGGCCGCGCAACGAGCCGTTGATCTGATGCCGGTCACGAGGGATGCGGTCCAGGGACCCGAGGGATTGGAGGGACTGGCACGAGTCTACGTAATGATCGGCGATTACGACGCGGCCGTGGAGCAGCTTGAGGCGTTGCTCTCCGTCCCGAGCTACTATTCGGTTCCGCTCCTAAGCATTGACCCCATCTGGGACCCACTCCGGGACCATCCCCGCTTCCAGGCCCTGCTAGCCGAGTACGCGGATGATGTGGAGCACTGACTCTCCCGGCTGAGCCATCCATCACTGTGTCCCGAATGTGTCCCGGAAAGCGGCGGAACCCGGCGGAGAAACACCTTCAAAGCGGCGGAAGTCGGCGGAAAAGGCCCAGAAAGCGGCGAAATCCGCCGCATTGGGCGCCCAGGGAACTCTCTTTGCAGGCCAGAGGTCGGGGGTTCGAGCCCCCCTGGCTCCACTTCGTAAAAGAAGAACCCCGCAAGTTTATGGGGTCCCAAGGGGTTTTGGCGTTCCGGGCGATTGTGTCCCGTCACGCCCGGTTCTCGACCACCCGGAGCATTGTCTCCGCGTCCACCTGTTGGTAGGACTGCTTGAGCGTGCGCCCGTCCGTCCTTCCGGCCCCCGCGGCCACAACATCCACCTCTCGCAGGTGTTTCCGCTCGCTGGCCCAGAGGCTACGGCAGGGGTGGAAGATGCCCCGCTTGATCCCCGGCCGCCTCGCGAGCCCCTCCGCCCTCAGAAGCCGCCGCTGGGCGACGTCGGTGTGGCTCGGGTTGCTCGGGTCCTTGTCCGAGGGGAAGAAGGGGATGTCGCCGACGCGGGGGCTCCGCCGGAAGTACTCGTGCAGGGCGCCCCTCGAGGGACCCGACAGCGGCGACACGAAGAGGTAGCCGATCTCGTCCTCACTGTAGCCCATGATCATGTCGTCGCCGAGAAAAGCGACTAAGTCATGATCTGCGCATCGGGGCACCAGTAGCTCTCCGCTCCCCGGTCGATGATCTCTGCATCTGTTCGAAGGCCCGGCACTCCTATCGGAAGATGAAGGTGAACTGCTCCACGGCCGTTCCCAGGAAGAGGGCCGGTGGGCCCACATCCCGACCCTGGGGTTGCCCTGGCTGCTGGAAGGCTCCAACCACGTGCCACTCGAACTCGTCTGTGAGAAGGCACCGGCCCACAGGCTCGTTGGCGAATGGAGGCTCAGGCAGGGTCTCCGACAGGGGACCCGCCGGGTGGATCCTTGTGATCTGTCCCTCGCCGCTCGCCGACGCGGTGAACGTGTTGCGGCTTCGGTCGTTCGGACCGAGGGCACCCTCAGCAATCAGATTGGTGAAGTTCGGAGGTGGTCCCAGGTCGAATCCCGGTTCCTTGAAAGAGAGCAACCAGATCCGATAGGTCGCGTTCGGAATGAGATCTCTGAAGTGCATCGAGACGTGGGTTCCCGACTTGAGGCAAGTCACGGATACGGAGCCCTGCACGGCGCGGAACTCTCCGGCCGTCACATGATGACCGTCCGGCCCGAGGACCGGCAGCCCGGTGCGCCGGTAGTGGAGAGGGGTGGAAGGGTCGGCGGCCACCGGAATCAGGGGACCGCCATCGGCATCCACCGTCAGACCTGTAACCACGACGAGCTCGGCCGTACCCGTAACGGGTGACGTCTGGGCAGACAATTCGGGGGTAACCGGGAGTCGCGCCTGTGCGGGAGGTTGCGTCGGACCCTCAGCGCCGCATCCTGCCTGAAGCAGGAAAACCCAGACCCCGATCCTCCTGGTGAACGGTTTCGATAGGGTTGTAGCCATGGTTCTGCCTCCGTATCCTGAGAATCGTGACGGTCCGACATTCGTTCGTCCCAATGAACACGGGACCGACGGAAGACTGTGCCGGGTCGGGTGCCCGGCGCTTTCCCTGCGTTGATTAACGAGAAACCGACACCGATCGCGTCATCCCCGCCGACCTTCCCCCGGAGGGAAGGCCCGGCCGTCAGTTCATGAGGGATCCGTCATGCGGAATAAGGACAGCATCACTCGGCTCCTGCAGGGGCTTGGGGAAGAACCAGGAGTCGCCACCAAGCGGCTGATCCCTCTGGTCTACGAGGAGCTCCGGCGAACCGCTCACCGGGAGCTCGGACGACATCGGCCTGGAGACACTCTGGACACATCGGCGTTGGTGCACGAAGCCTACCTGAAGCTCGCAGGCCCCGATGACAGATCCTGGAACGACAGGGCGCACTTCTTTGCCGTGGCCGCCACTGCGATGCGGCAGATCATCGTAGATCATGCCCGGCAGAGGAGGACCGAGAAGCACGGAGGACGGCTCCACAGGGTCTCTCTGGACGAGAGGCGCTTGATGCCGGACCGAGAGGCAGAGGAACTACTGGCCCTCGACGAGGCTCTGGAAAGGCTGGCCGGACTCAACGCTCGGCTGAGTCAAGTCGTGGAGTGCCGTTTCTTCGCCGGGTTGACGGTTCCAGAGACGGCGGCGGCGCTGGGATGCTCCCCCAGGACCGTCGACCGGGACTGGAAGAAAGCGAAGGCCTGGCTCTACCGGGAGTTGAGCGGTGCCTGAGGCCGCCGATCGGGAGCGCTGGGATGCCATCGAAAAGGTCCTGGATGGGGCCCTCGACCTCCCGCCGGACATGCGCCCCGAGTTTCTGGCCGAAGCCTGCGCCGGAGACGAGGCCCTCCGGGCCGAGGTGGAGTCCCTTCTGAGGGCTCACGACGCGGCGGGAGACTATCTGGAGGTGCCCGTCGCCTCGCTGGAATCGGCCCTCGCGGGGGTGTATGGGCCCGGCCGCCAACTAGGCCCGTACAGATTGTTGCGGGAGTTGGGACGAGGGGGACTGGGTCTGGTCTATCTGGCCTCGGACACCCGCCTGGACCGACAGGTGGCTCTGAAGGTCCTCCCGGCCTCGCGAACGGCCGACCCCCGAGCCCGGGCCCGGTTTCAACGGGAGGCCAGGGCCGCTTCCGCCCTGGACCATCCCAACATCTGCACCGTGTATGAGATGGGCGAATCTGTGGCAGGAGATCCGTACATCGCCATGGCCTACGTCCAGGGCGAGTCTCTGAGGGCGAGGATCGCTCGGGGCCCCCTTCCCCTGTCCGATGCCATCGATTTCACCATCCAGACCGCCAGGGGCCTCGCCCACGCCCACCGTCACGGCATCGTGCACCGCGACGTCAAACCTGCCAACCTGATCGTGACCCCGGAGGGCCGGGTCAAGATCGTCGACTTCGGGTTGGCGAAGGGACACGGCGATCCGACGTTGACCAGGCAGGGAATCACTCCGGGCACGGTAGCCTACATGAGTCCCGAGCAGCTCACGGGACGGGCGGTCGACCACCGCACCGATATCTGGGCCCTGGGCGTGGTCCTGTACGAAATGATCACGGGCCAACCCCCGTTTCGAGGGGACGACGAGAGATCCCGAAGCTACGCCATTCTGAATCAGGATCCGGAGCCCCTCACCGCTCTCCGTGCCGGGATTCCCCTTTCCCTGGATGCGATTCTCTCCAAGGTTCTCTCCAAAGATCCGGAGGCCCGCTTTCAGCACGTCGACGAGCTTCCGGTGGATCTCGGCGGGGCACTGGAGGGGAGCAAGAAAGGGATCCCGGGGTTGGCCGGTCCGCGGCCGGGATGGAAAGTCGGAAAGGGACTTGGCCTCGTGCTCTCCGGAGTTGCTCTCGGCGTGTTGGTGGCCTCCATGAGCCTCGGCCGCGGATCCGAACCGGAACCGCATCCGTCCATGCACCTGTCCGTCACCCTCCCGCCGGATCAGGAGCTCCTGGGGACCCTTTTCCGGAGGTTTGCCCTCTCCCCGGACGGACGGCAACTGGTGTACGCGGCACGCAGGCAGGGGCGGAACCAGCTCTTCCTGCGGCCCCTGGATCGCGATGAGTCCAGTCCGATTCCGGGCACGGAGAATGGGCGTGACCCCTTCTTCTCCCCCGACGGCCGTTGGGTGGGGTTCTTCGCCGACC
>JASFRP010000247.1:0-5783 GCA_050114895.1 Gemmatimonadota bacterium | reverse complement strand
GACGATCCCCTCCGTCGTCCTGTACGCCGTGGCGATGGAGATCTCGGGCAGCGTATCGAGGACATCCAGCTTCGTGATGGCCAGGCCCGTGAGCCCGTTCACCCGGGCCGAATACCGTGCCAGGACGCCGTCGAACCACCCGCACCGCCGGGGCCGGCCCGTCGTCGCCCCGAATTCGGCGCCCAGGGTCCTGACCTTCTCGTCCATCTCCGGGCTGAAGGCCGTGGGCAGGGGCCCGTTTCCAACCCGGGTGGTGTACGCCTTCATGACACCCAGGATCTCGTCCAGGGCGGTGGGCCCGATTCCGGCTCCCGCGGCAGCGCCCCCTGCTGTCGTGGTGGAGGAGGTCACGTACGGATAGGTACCGTGGTCGACGTCCAGGGCCGTGCCCTGGGCCCCCTCGAGGAGGACCGTTCTCCCGGCGTCCAGGGCCTGCTGTAGCTCCAGGCCGACGTCGGTGGCCAGGGAGAGGAGGCGCTCCCGCACCGCCATTGCGGCATCCACGCACCCCTCTACTTCCTCGAGGTCGGCCATCCCCAGAGCTTTCAGCTTGGTTATGGTGCGGGCCAGCCCACCTTCAAGGAGGGCGCGGGCCCGGGCCTCCTCCTTCAGGTCTACGACCCGGATCCCTCGACGGGCCACCTTGTCCTCGTAGGCGGGACCGATCCCCCTTCCGGTGGTACCGATCTTTTGAGTGGTCTTCCCTTCCCGGGCCTTGTCGAGAAGCCGGTGGTAGGGGAGGAGGAGGTGGGCCCGCAGACTGACACCTACGCGTTTGTCCAGGGAGATCCCGCGGGCTTCCGCGGCGTCGTACTCTTCGAAGAACTGGATGGGGTCCAGGACCACACCGTTCCCCATCAGGCATCGTTTGTCAGGATGGAGGATTCCGGAGGGGATCTGGTGGAGGATGAACTCCTCCTCCCCGACGTGGACGGTGTGCCCGGCGTTGGCGCCCCCCTGATACCGGGAGATGACGTCGGCCTCTTCGGCGAGAACGTCCACGATCTTCCCCTTCCCCTCGTCCCCCCACTGCCCACCCACGACTACGGTGCAGCGTCCCTTCCTCTGGCCTTGGAACACGTCCCGTTCGGCTCCTTCCGATGGCTGGGGTCCGGGGGGAAGACCTCCGGCCGGTCCGCACTGAAAAGGGCCCTCCGTGGGGGAGGGCCCTTGATTCATCTATCCTCTGGAAGAAGCTAGACCGCCCCGGGTTGGGGGTCAAGGAAAACCGGCCCAGAGAGATCCGGCGGAGAGGAGGCGTCAGCCCATGAGACCACCTCGTGTCAGCACCGCCCGGACCTCTTCCCTCGCCTTCGGACCCACGGGACGCATGGGCGGGCGGGGTTTTCCCCCGGCGAGCCCCAGGAGGTCCAGGGCTGCCTTGACCCCAGGGACGCCGATGGCTCCCACGATGTCGTTGTGGATGGGGCCGATCTGCTGCTGCAGCCGTCCAGCCTCCGAGCTGCGGCCGGACTTGAAGGCATGGAAGAGCTCCCCCGTCGGACCTGGAGCCATGTTCGCCACGGCCACGATCCCACCCACGGCTCCCACCTCCATGGCCGGGTAGAGAGCGGCTCCACTCCCCGCCAGCACCTGAAATCCATTGGAGCATTGCTCCACCAGCTCCCCCACGAGCTCCAGCCTACCCCTGGAGTCCTTGATTCCCACGATGTTCTGGTGGTTCGACAACTCCGCCACGAGCCCGGTGGGGAAGTCCAGGGTGCTCATCCTGAGGGGGGCCTGGTATATGATGACCGGAACCGGGCAGGCCTCGGCGACGGCCAGGTAGTGCTCCCTCAGGGCTTCGGGCGTCATGGCGCCCTTGTAGTAGGCGGGGGGTTGAACCAGGACCGCCTGTGCTCCCGCTTCCGCCGCTTCGACGGAGAGACGCGCCGTGGCCCGGGTGGACTCGAGACCCGTTCCCACCGTGAGGAGAAGGTCTGGGGCCAGGGCATCTTTCGCCGCAGCCACCAGGGCCAGACGCTCCTCCCTGTCCAGGAGCACCGCCTCCCCCGTGGTTCCGGCGATCACCACGCCCCGGATGGGGTGTTGAGACCAATGGCGCAGGTTGGATTGGAAGGCTGGAATGTCGATCTCCCCGGTGTCCTCCCTGAATGGGGTCACCGCGGGAATGAACACGCCGCTGAGGTCCATCAAGCTCGGTTCCTCTCGGTGGGCTGAGGGTGGCTCCGGGGCCGGGCCGGCTTCTCCGGCCTCAGTCCCGTCATTGGTTGTGCTTGTAGAAGTCGGACATGCTCCTGGAGAGTCCGCCGTCGGCGATCCCCGTGTCCCCCTGCCCCGACGTTCCGGACCCGAAGACGTTCATCTTGAGATCGAAGTCCGCCGGGTTGTTGGCGTTCAGCTTCGCCACGTCGAACTCCACCTGATCGGACCGCACCAGCTCCATGAGATGCTGGTCGAAGCTCTGGGAGCCGTAGTGTTCTCGTCCCTCCTCGATGAGATCCGGAATCTCGTGCGTCCGGGCCGGGTCCTCGATGCAATCCCGAATGGTGCCCGTAACCACCATGACCTCGCAGGCGGCAACACGCCCTTTCCCGTCCTTCCGTGGGAGGAGGCGCTGGCTGATGACGGCCTGAAGGGTCTCCGCGAGACGGATCCGCATCATCTGCTGCTCTTCGGGCTTGAAGACCGCCAGCATGCGGGTGATGGTCTGGAAGGCGTTCTGGGTGTGGAGGGTGGAGATGACCAGGTGGCCCGTTTCCGCTGCCTTGACTCCCGTGTCGATGGTGACGATGTCCCGCATCTCGCCGATAAGGATGACGTCCGGGTCCTGACGAAGGGCGGCCCGGAGGCCCGACATGAAGCTGGCCGTGTCGGTTCCGATGTCACGCTGGGTAATGGAGCTCTTCTGGTCCCGATGGAGGAACTCGATGGGGTTCTCGAGGGTGACGATGTGCTTCGGATATCGGGAGTTGATGTGATGCACCATCGCCGCCATGGTGGAGCTCTTCCCGGACCCGGTGATTCCCGTGACCAGAATGAGGCCCCGGTCCGCGTCCGAGATCTTGTGGAGGACGGAGGGAAGCTTCAGGTCTTCGAAGGTCGGGATCTCGAAGGGAATGGCTCGCATGACGATGGCGAAGCTCCCCCTCTGGCGGAGGATGCTCACCCGAAACCGCCCCAATCCCGGCACCCCCCAGGAGCAGTCGAAGTCCAGGAGCTCATCGATGTTCTCCCTGTCCGACTCCCGGGGAATCAGCTTCAGCGCCAGACCCTTCACCTGGTCCGGGGTGAGCTTCTGCTGGGTCATGGGGATCAGCTTCCCGTGGAGCCGGGCCCGAACGACATCCCCGGACTTCAGGTGGATGTCGCTGGCGCCCTTCTCGATGGCAGCCTTGAAGATCTCGATCATGCCGCTGGTCTCCCGATGGTTGGTAAAGCGGAACCTGCCCCTTCTGAAGATTATCTCCGGGGGCGGTCCAGGTCCAACCCTGCTTTGGAAGGGGCCGTGGCAACAGGGGATGCGGCCGGGCCGGACCGCGGTCTATTCGTCGGCCTGCGCCTCGCCGAGGGCCTTTCGCCAGTCCATCCCCATCCGGCGCCTCACCTCGTCCATGGTCTCCCGGGCGAGGGATGAGGCCCGCTGGGCACCTTGCGTCAGAACGGCGAAGACCTCCTCGGGGCGCTCCCTGTAATAGGCGGCCCGCTCACGAAACGGCGCGAACTCCTTCGCGATGTTGTCGGCGAGGATCCTTTTGCAGTCCACACAACCGCGGGTGGCGCCCCGGCACTGGTCGGCGATGTCCGGAAGATCGTCCGGCGGTGTGAAGAACTCGTGGAGAGAGTAGACGTTGCAGACCTCCGGACGGCCCGGGTCCTCCTTCCTGACCCGTTGGGGGTCCGTCACCGCCGTGCGGACCTGGGCCCAGATCTCCTCAGGCTCGGCCAGGATTCCAACCGTGTTTCCCAGGGACTTGCTCATCTTGGCCTCCCCGTCCAGCCCCAGGATGCGCCGGGTCCCTCCCACGATGCCCTGGGGCTCGGGGAAGAAGTCCCCATACCTGGCATTCCACTTCCGGGCGATCTCGCGGGTGAGCTCCAGGTGCTGGAGCTGGTCTTCCCCCACCGGCACCGCCTCGGCCCGGTAGATGAGGATGTCCGCGGCCATGAGGATGGGGTAGTTCAGGAGACCGGCAGGGATGGACTCGAGGCGGGCGGACTTGTCCTTGTACTGGGTCATCCGCTCCAACTCGCCCACGGGGGTCACGGCGTTGAGAAGCCAGGTAAGCTCGGTGTGCTCTGGGACCTCCGATTGGACGAAGATGGAGCACCTCTCGGGGTCCAAGCCCACGGCCAGAAGGCTCACCGCCATGTCGAAGATGCGCTGGGGAAGGAGCTCCGGGTCGTATTCCCCGGTGATGGCGTGCTGATCGACCACGCAGAAGAAGCACTCGTAGGTGTCCTGGAATTCCACCCACTGCCGGAACGCCCCCAGGTAGTTCCCCAGGTGGGCTTCCCCGCTGGGCTGGACGCCGCTCAGGACACGTCTTTTCCCCGTTGCCGACTTCTGACTACTCATCGTATGGATCGTTCCCGTGAGTTTCGCTAGAAGGTATGTGCCCGGCCCCCGCTTCCGGCGCCGGGGCAAAGAAGGCGTTAAGTTATCGCCCTTCAGGGGGCCCCGGAAGGCGACGCCCCCTTTGTACCGGATGACGGGAGGGCCGGTTCCGGGCCTTCACCCGTCATCTCAACCCCGAGAGAAGCCACACCGCCACCCTGCTCATGGACCCCCTCCTGGCCGTCGCCCTCAAGGCCGCGGAAGCCGCCGCCGAGGTACACCTTTCCCATTTCGGGACGGTGGGCGTCGACTCGGCCGCCGAGAAGGCCCAGAGCGACTTCGTCACCGCCGTGGACCTGGAGGCCCAGGAGGCGGCCATATCCGTGATCCGGGAGGTGTTCCCCCACCACCGGATCCTGGCGGAGGAGGAGGACAGGCAGAAGCCGGATCTCGTGGATCCCAGGGGAGGGCGGTGGGTTCTCCGGTCCTGGCCCGACCAGGGAGCCCAGCTCTGGATCATCGATCCCCTGGACGGCACCACCAACTATCTCCACGGCCATCCCATGTTCGCATCGTCCGTGGCGGTGGGGAGGGCTTCGGGGGGAGGGGGCACCGAGGCCACAAATAGCGGCCTTCACCTCAGGGGAGTGCTGCTGGCCGGTGTCGTCGTGGCCCCCCGGACCCAGGAGCGCTGGTGGGCCTCCCGGGGCCGGGGAGCCTGGAAGAACGGCCGCAGGATCGGCGTCTCATCATTGCGGGAGCTCGAAAAAGCCCTGGTGGGGACGGGGTTCCCCTTCAAGGCGCCTGAGCTGGTCCCGCGCCATGCGCAGCAGCTCGTGCGGGTCCTGCCGGGCTCCGGCGGCGTCCGCAGGGGGGGGTCTGCCGCTCTGGACCTGTGCTACCTGGCAGAGGGGATTCTGGACGCCTTTTGGGAGGAGGAGTACCTGAGTCCCTGGGACACGGCGGCAGGTTTGCTGATCCTCTCGGAGGCCGGAGGCGTGGCCTCCCGGATGGACGGCTCCGCCATCGATCTGGGGAACGGATCGCTCCTGGCGGCCAACTCTCCCGGTATGCTCCGGGACCTCGCCCGGCTCCTGGTGGAGCCGTCCCAGCGGGAGACTTCCCCCCGACGGGAAGCGCCCGATCCATCCGCAGGCCCCCCTGGAACGCCCCGGGGAACGGGGCATTAGGGCGTCTGACACAAGAGGGGAGGCGGGCCCGGGGGGTTCTCCCCCGGCCCGCCTCCCATCACCCAACCATCGGC
>JASFRP010000246.1:0-5783 GCA_050114895.1 Gemmatimonadota bacterium | reverse complement strand
TGAACGGACAGGAGCGCGGCCAGCGCCAGCACCGGGTGTGAACGTCGCAGGGGGAATTTCATGGTGCCGAACCTCTCCGAATCTGAGTCCAGAACTCGTCAACTTGCCGGTATTCCAGACCGGGGACCGTCAACCCGGCCCCGGCGGGCCAGCTTCAGGATCAGTAATGGTTCGAGGGACGAGGTCGCAATGATCAAGGCCTCGAGACTGAGGATCCACGTCCGGGGTCAACCTCCTTGACCCGGGCCTCGAATGGCCTCTGATTGGGGAAGCCCCAATTATCCCCTCCAGCCAGGATCGGCCATGAAGAAGCTCGTAGCATCGGTAGCTCTGGCATTTCTCGCCATGGGAGTTCAGCCCGCCTCCACCTCAGCCCAATCAGGAGAGGAGGAGGTGCTGGCCGTCGTCACGCAGCTCTTCGACGGCATGCGCACGCAGGACGCCGACTTGCTGAGGTCCCTCTTCCACCCCGACGCCCTCATGACGAGCACCGGGATGCGTGACGGTAGCTACCAGGTCACCATGGAACCGCCGGACGGGTGGATCGAGTCCGTCTCCTCCTATACGGGGGGGGAGATCGATGAGCGGATCTACGACCCGGAGGTGGAAGTATCCGGTCCCCTGGCATCGGTATGGACGGAGTACGACCTGTACCTCAACGGTGAATTCCGGCACTGCGGGGTGGATGCGTTCCACCTGGCCCTCACCGACGACGGGTGGAAGATCGTCCATATCGCCGACACCCGCGTTCCGGAGGGCTGTCCGGCCCGCTGAAGCCCCCGTGGGAGGATGATCATGTGGCGCGCGCAGACCGGCGCGGCCCTCGTTTCTGTATTCCTGGGCGGCGCCACCATCGGTATCTCGCTTCCTTCCCATCAACAGGAAGGCCTCTTCTCCTCCAACGACCTCATGGAGTTCGTCCTGGAGGCGAACTGGGACGAGCTGGACGACGACCGGGACCAGGAAAGCGAGGAGCGCCCCGGCAGAGTTCTCTGGACCGCCCCCGGTGGGCGAGAAGTCGCCATCCCCATCGAGGTGAAGACCAGGGGGATCTTTCGCCTCAAGAAGAGCACTTGTTCCTTCCCCCCCTTGCGCCTGGACTTTCCCTCCGAGGGTACCGAAGGCACCATCTTCAACGGGCAGGACAAGGTGAAGCTGGTGACCCACTGCCGGGACCGGGACAATTACGAGCAGAACGTTCTGGAGGAATACCTGGCCTACCGGATCTACAACCTCCTGACGGACATCAGCTTCCGTGTCCGTCCCGCTCGAATCACGTACGTCGACAGCAGAGGAGAGGACGATCCCGTCACTCGCATGGCCTTCCTCATCGAGGACGAGGACGCCATGGCGGACCGCCTGGGGGGGATGATCATGGGCGTGCCCGGGGCACCGCCGTCCGATTTTCAGCAGGACCAGGCGGCCCTCATGTACGTCTTCCAGTTCATGACCGGGAACACGGATTGGGCCATGAGCCCCTTCCACAACCTGAAGGCCCTGGGTGTCGGGCGAGCGTATTTTCCGGTTCCCTATGACTTCGACTGGTCCGGCCTGGTGGATGCCTCCTACGCAGGCCCCAACCCGAAGATCGCCGACCTCATCGATAACGTCCGGGTTAGGCTCTTCTGGGGAGCGTGCAACGATGCCATCGATTACCAGGCCGTCTTCGCCCTCTTCGACGAAAAGAGGGATGCCATTCTGGCCCTGCCACAGTCTGTCCCGGAGCTTTCCGAGAGGAATCAGCGCGCGGCCGTCGGCTACCTGAAGGATTTCTACGAGATCATCCACAGCGAGAGTGCATCTCGTCGCCAAATCGTGAATGCCTGCCGACGCTGAGAACGCAGGGTCCGTGCGGGACGGGTTGGGGCGATGACCGGTCGCCTCACACGGACGGGCAAGATGAAGCGCCCTGGCCCGGGACCGTTCAGCCCCGCCGGAGTCTTCCGGCGGGCTGGCTGGCCGGAGCGCACGCGCTTGCGTACGTTCCCGGTCCACTTCCTCCTGGAGCGCCGGATGGAACACCACGTCGTGCTGGGGCGACTGAGAGAGCGGCTGGCGGGAGGCGCCTCGGAGCCGGTGGCGCACCTCATCGTCGAAACCCTCTGGCTGGCGGTGGTGGACGGGACTCTCTCCAGCGGGGAGCGACTCCCCACGGCCCGCCAGATCTCGGTTGCGCTGAACGTCAGCCCCCGAACTGTGGAGCGGGCATACCGCCAACTGGAGCACAGGGGTGTGATCGCCACGCGACGGGGAGAAGGAACCTTCGTGAGCCTGGCGGCACCCTCCGAGGAAGAAAGGGCGAGACACGAGGCTTTCGCCACCCTCTGCCGCGAGACCGTAGAGCGGACCCGTAGCCTCGGCTTCGACCTGGACGAGTTGATGGACGCGCTGCTGGACTACCGAGCAACGGAGCGCGAATCCCCCAAGGAAGAGAGATGACCATGGCGGACCCCCGTGGATCGAACCTGCCCGTATTCCTCGGCGGAGCCTCCCGCCGCGGGCGAGCGGTAAAGAGCTCACCGGACGACACCCGCTACCCGTTCGCCGCGATGGCGGCGGCGGTAGGTGCCGCCGGTGCGACCATCGGAGGCCTGCTGCTGGCCGGCCTCGCGCTGCCCTGGGCAGCAGGCGTGGCGGCCGTGGTGGGGGCCGTCCTCGGGTCTTCCATCAAGTACACCGACCAGTGGGAGAAGGCGGTAGTCCTTCGCTTCGGCCGTTATCAGGGGCTCCGAGGGCCAGGACTGTTCTCCGTGGTCCCCATCGTCGACCGCATCGGTTACCACATCGACCAGCGCATCAGGACCACGGCCTTTGCAGCCGAGTCCTGCCTCTCGCGCGACACCGTCCCGGTGGACGTGGACGCCATCGCATTCTGGGTGGTATACGACGCCGAGCGTGCCGCGCTGGAGGTCCAGGACTATCAGGAGGCCGTCATCCTGGCCGCCCAGACCGCTTTGCGGGACGCCATTGGAAAACACGACCTGGCCGAGCTCATCCAGTCACGGAGGGAACTGGGCCACGGACTCCAGGAGGCCCTCGACCGGAAAATGCACGATTGGGGAATTCAGGTGCAGTCGGTGGAGATCCGGGACGTGGTGATCCCCGAGGCCCTGGAGGAGGCCATGTCCCGGCAGGCGCAGGCCGAGCGCGAGCGCCAGGCCCGTATCATCCTGGGGACTGCCGAGACGGAGATCGCCGCGAAGTTCGTGGAGGCCGCCGAGCGGTACGCCGAGAAGCCCGTCGCCCTCAACCTCCGCGCCATGAACATGCTCTACGAGAGCATCGTGAAGCGGGGCTCCCTGATGGTGGTTCCGTCCGGGCTGGCGGACAGCCTCAACCTGCCGGGGATCATGGGAATGGCCGGCGCCGCCGGATTGGACGTGAACGCAATCGAACCCCGGCGCGACCCGGCAAAGAAGAAGGAGGAGGAGACGAAGTAGGGGGTCAAATGTAGGGAGATCGGGGGCCCACGCCGGCACGGCTATTCGCTGGATTCTTCACCGAGCTCATCAGCTGCCTGGGCCAACCTCCGGCTGTGATTCCGCATGAGTGTCGCGAGCCTGTCCATGACTTGCGCGGGCGGCACCCGCGCCCGGTTGCGATAGGCGAGCGTCGTCGCGTAACTGCGGCTGACGGCTTTCGCCACCTCCTCCAGTGGCACCGCCAGCAGGTCCGTCGCTTCCTTGAAGTCCATGTCAAGCTATCCTCGACAATAGGGAAACCTGCCGAGAAGATCTGTCTGCAGGCGGGTACGGTCAACGGCCAGGGAGCGTGGCCGGGAGGAGGCTCCGAATCCAACCGTTCGTTTGTACTCGCTTGGCGGACGTCTTCACTCCCCTTGGCGGGGTGGGTGCCGGCCGAACGCATCCTCCGTCTGGATCCCATGCCCCCCGAGGGAGGCCTGAGGGGGAACCATACGGGGAGGGGAGTTACCCCGTCGGTCTGCCTTCGTGGACGGCTTGGACTTTCCACACCTCATCGGTGCGGACCCAGATATGTGTACCGGCCCAGTCACTGCTTTCGACCGCGACACCCGTGGTATCGAACACGACGTAGGACGCCGTGTAGATCGTGTACCCTGAGTCCCTGGAGAGGGCCATGACGCGGTCGAAGTGGATATCCATCTCAATATGGCTCAGCGGCTTCCAGGCTTCGGCGAGCTCCTCCACCTGGACAGGAGCGATGTCGGAGTTCGAGAGATGGATGAAGTCTTCGTCCATGAAGGCCACCAGGGCCGGGGCGTCGAAGTTGGTGGCCGCATCAAAATAGGCGTCTCGCGCGGCGCGTATCTCTGCCGCCACGGCGGCTCGTTCCGCGTCTGTGAAGGTCGATGCCTTCGATTGGCATCCGAGGAGGAGAACGGCGACTCCCACTCCGGCGAAGAACAATCGTTTCATGGTTTCTCTCGTCAGCGTTGCGTAGAGGATCGTGGCGGAGGTTATGGGTTTCCGGGTCCTCCCCTTCCTGTTCAGTGTAGGTGTCGGACGTCAGGAGGGAAATGGGCCGAAAAGGGTCGCAGGTGAAGGCCCTCGTTCCGGGGATCGTATGCCCGAAAAGGCGTACGCGCCGGGGAGCTCCCTCGAAGCAGGAGAAGCGGTGAGGTCGCGCACCGAGATTGGAAGGAAGAGGCTGTCGTCGGAGGGCACGGTCTGGTGGCGGGACATCTTTCCCCCCCTCTGGACGGTGGCCGTGGGCATCGGGATGCTGGGAATCTGGCTGGAGTGGTGGGGACACGCAGTACCCCTGGGACTGAAAATCATGGGCGGGGTCGTTTGGGCGGGCACTTCCGTTCTCCTGGCCCTCCGTGGTCGGTCTCTTCACGACGTCTGGCTCGATGGAGACCGGCTCTACGTGTCCAAGGGCGGCCCGCCCCGAGAGATCCATCTGCGGGACGTCACCGGCTTTTCCGAGAGTCGGGGCCAGAAGCTGAAGACCATCAAGATCAACCTCCGGCCTGGATCCCCTCTGGGCGCCGGGATCCGTTTCGTCCCTCCCCTTCGTTTTCATGCCCCCTTCACGGAGCATCCGGTGATCGGAGAGATCAAGGAGCAGAAGCGACGGCTGGCAGGCGGGAGCGGAAAGGAAAGATAGGGAAGCTCGAGACGGAGGGGAGGGAACTCGAACCGAGGCCCCCTGGGCCGAGATCAGCAAGCAAGGCGGGCTGCACGCACGTGTGGACCGGCGAAACATGGCTCAATCAAGCGATCCACCCTCATTCTGGGAGCCTCTGAGCCACTCCATCAAAGCCACTCCGTGCTCTGCAGGCACCCCCATGTTCGATCCACCAAAATCGGGCATGATGGCTGAGTTGACCGCGACTACGCGGCCGTCCAGGGAGAGGACTGGCCCACCGCTCCCGCCGCTGGTGGTCTCGGCGTCGTACACCACCGCCATGGACGTGACCTGGCCCACGATGCCCCGGCTCACCAGGGGCGCCATATACCCCTCCTCCGCCAGGCGGCGCGCCACGGCCCAGAAGGTGGTGTCTGCCGTTTGAGCCAGTGTCTCCAGGAAGGCAGGGTCGGTGCGCGCTACAAGCGCGCGGATACCAAGAGGATACCCCACCACAAGGACTTCGTCGCCCGGAGAGGGGGACGTGCCTGCGAAGGCGAGGGCTTCAACTCCCTCGGGAAGCCCGGACACGCGGAGCATCGACACATCCGCATCGGAGCTGGAAACCACCACGGTAACGGGAAGAGGCGCAAGGGCGCCGTGCGGGTAGGCGGCAAGCCGACGCATCACGCCCTGGAAGCCCCGGGCGAGGATCCCCTCTGCATTCTCGT
>JASFRP010000245.1:0-5851 GCA_050114895.1 Gemmatimonadota bacterium | reverse complement strand
CTCGATCCCGGCGGGATACGCCAGGATGCGGACGGCGTCAATGCCGGGCTTCTGCTCGGTGTCCAGCTCGAAGGGGCTGAACTGGGCCCAGAGGTCGGCAACGGGGAAGAGGTTGGAGATGCCCCAGGTGATGGCCTGGCGGCCCACGGTGACGTCACCCAGGCCCGTGTACAGGGTCAGGGAGAGACGGTCCACGTCGTGCCACGCCCCGAGGCGATCCTCGTCGATGAAGTGGGTGCTGAGGTCCAGGGATCTCCCCGGGACCACGGTCACCCCGAACCCCGCCGCCGAGCCCCCGAGGGTCGAGGAGGATGAGGAGGCCTGGAGCTGGAAACGGTCGTGAACCTCTACGACGGCGCCTTCCCCCATCCGCAGGGTCCACTTCAGGCGGAGTACTTCGGCGTTGAATCCCGAGCGCCGGTCCTCATTCGGGATCCGGAAGCCCTGATCGTAGAGCCCCGTCAGGGACCGGAAATACCCCCCCAGATCCAGGGAGCTCTTCTCTCCCTCCAGAAGGGTGAACTGTGCCTGGAGGGCGCCGACGGGAACCAGGAGGGCTGTGGCCCCGGCCAGGAGGACACCCCGTCCTCTTAATTTGCCCCTGGGCCGGCCGGCTGGGCTCCCGCCGGGGGTGTCGCGGGGGCCCTCTCCGCCGAAGACGCCGGTTCCTGGCATTCCACCGGCCTCAGTTCCCGGTCCTCTGAGCCCTGCCGTCCACCCGCCCGTCCAGGAGCCTGACTACTCGCCGGGCGCGCTCGATGACCACCGGATCGTGGGTCGAGAAGAGGAACGTGGTGTTCAACTCCTGATTCAGCTCCAGCATGAGGTCCAGGAGACCGGCGGAGGTCTCCGAATCCAGGTTCGCCGTGGGCTCGTCTGCCAGGATCAGGGCGGGGCTGGTGGCCAGAGCCCTCACCACGGCCACCCGCTGTTGTTGCCCACCGCTCAATTCGTGGGGTTTCCGGTCCATCATGTCCCCCAACCCCACCCGCTCCAGGAGTGGCTCTACCTTCTCCCGGCGCTCGTGGGGGGAGATCCCCCGGAGGAGAAGGGTGAACTCGGCGTTCTCGTACGCGGTGAGGACCGGAACGAGATTATAGGCCTGGAAGATGAAGCCCACCTTCTCCAGCCTGAAGTCGGCCGCCTCCCCTTTGTCCAGCCGAGTGATGTCCGTGCCCGTCACCTCGATCCGCCCGGAGGTGGGCTTGTCCAGGACTCCGATGATGTTCAGAAGTGTCGTCTTGCCGGAGCCGGACGGCCCAGCGAGGGAGGTGAACTCTCCCTCGGCGATGTCCAGGTCCACCCCTCGGAGGGCGTGGACCTCCAGGGCCCCGTCCTGGTAGGTCCGGGTGATCTGACGCATCCGAATGAGAGCGCCGTTTTGCCAGGTGGCGCCGGCTTCGGACGGTCCTCCAGTCGGTGTCTCTTGGCCGCTCATAGTGGCTTGTTCCTCGTTCGTCACTCGTATAGTCGCATGGCTTCCGCCGGTTCGAATCGGGAAGCCCGCCATGCGGGGTAGAGGGCACTGCCCAGGGTCACCAGCGCCACCAGAATCGAGGCCGCGACCCATTTCGTGGGATTGACCACGCTCCTCATGACCATGTTCGAGAAGTCGATCCCGGAGAGCTCCATGTCGTCCACCCCCCAGAGGGCCACGGGAATGCCCCAGTGGCTCGCGGCCAGGTGCCCCGCGAAGCCCAGGACGAACCCGATGGCCATGGCCAGGAGGGTCATGAGAAGAGTCTCGGTGAGGAGAAGCCTGGCCACTCCTCCACCCCGAAGCCCCAGAGCGTTCAGGAGCCCGAACTCCCGGACCCGCTCCATGACGGCCATGAGGAAAGTGTTGGCGATGGCGAAGGCCACGATGGCGAAGATGACCACCAGGTAGATGTAGAGGAACGCGTCGTCGATCTGTATGAACCCCACCATCTCCGGTACGGCTTCCTGCCAGGTCAGGACCTCCAGGTCCTCCCCCACGGGTCGGAGGGAGGCCCGGATCCTGTTGGCCACCGTGTCGGACGGGAGGCCCTCCACCATCACGACGCCCACCTGGGTCAACATGCCGGTGGCGGAAATGGCATTCTGGGCCGCCCCCAGCGTGGTGAAGCCCGCCATCTCGTCCACCTCCCGGAACCCGGTCTTCACGACTCCGGTGAGATGGAAGAGAGCCCGGGTGACCTCCCCGTCGGGCTGGGAGGCCGTCAGCACCACACGGTCACCCAGATCCAACTCCAGCTTCTCCACGATGACCGCACCCAGGACCAGTGGGTCGGACCGACTGGACTGGTCCAGATAGACCCCCGAGGACAGGTCCTCGGAGTAGTCCTTGAGGGCCTTTTCCCTCTCCGGATCGATGCCCTGGAGCAGGAGGGGCCGGGTGCCCGACGCACTGCTCACCAGCCCCGTGATGAGGACCCTGGGGATGGCGGCCCGGACCCCCGGGACCGACTCGACGGTGGATAGGATCTCCTGCCCCCGCCTCATGACCAGGTCACTGGACTTGTCTTCCCAGTAGCCCTTTTCGTGGACCAGGACGTCTCCCCCCGCACCCTTGGCGGCTTCGTCGAGCATCTGCCCGTGGCCATCGTCCCCCATCCCCATGGAGAAGAGGCAGAGGCCGTAGGAAAAGGCCACCGCGGAGGTCATGATCAGGGTCCGGGTCCGGTGGCGCCAGAGGTTACGCCAGGCCATGCGCCAGAGCATCACTGCCTCCCCGCGATGGTGGGTGCCGGGTCGAGGCGGGCCGATTTCACCGCGGGCCACAGACCTGCCAAGAAGGCCACGAGCACCATGACGACGATGGGTTGGATGGCAGCCATGGGTGTGAGAATCGAGTACATCCGCCCGGAGAACGCCACGCCCATGAAGGTGAACTCACCGTGCTCCGTGAAGAGGGACAGATCCAGACCGGCCGTCGCATGGTACCAGGTCACTGCTGCCCCCAGGGCGGTTCCCAGGAGACCTCCCAGGCTTCCCAGAACCAACGACTCGGTCACGATCATCCGGAACATCTTCCTCGGACGCATCCCGATGGCCATGAGAACGCCGAACTCCCTCTTCCTCTCCAGGGCGCTCATCCGTTGCGTGTTCAGGAGACCGATGGCAGCCACCAGGTAAATGAGGAGGTAGGTCATCCAGTTGGATTGTCGGCTGATTGTGAGCATCTGGTAGACGCTGGGGAGGATCTCCTGCCACGGGCGGACCAGGAGCCCGTCGGGGTCGATGGATTCGCCGTCCCCGTCCCGGACCCCCTGGGTCTGGGCTCCCAGGGAGGCGGCCACCCGTCCCGCGGTCGCCCGGGCCCCCAGGAGGTCCGTGGTGCTGATGGCCAGCTCGTGTATCTGGTCTCCCAACGCGGCCAGGTACTGCGCGTCCTTCAGGTGCATGTACGCCGTCATGCGATCGACCGACGTGTTTCCCGTGGTGACGATTCCCACCACTTCCAGCAGGTCGTTTCCCAGAGAGCCGTCGGCGGCCTCCAGGAACACGACGAGCTCGTCCCCCGGGGCCACGCCAAGCTGTCGAGCCATACCGGAGCCCAGGACGACCTCCCTGGGTGCCGGGTAGGCCGGAGGATCCAGTCCGAGCCAACGACCCTGGACCAGCGCGTCCGTGATAGGCGTCGTCTCGGCCTCCTTCGTGGGGTCCACCCCGAAGATCCTCGCCACCACGGATTTCTCCTCATTGCCCACGAGACCGTTCAACCGCACCCGAGGAGAGACCGCCTTCACCCCCGGAACCCGGGCGACGGTGTCCAGCATGGCGGTGGTGGCGGTAAAGCTGCGGTACACCCGGGGGTTGTCGGCGAAGCTCGCCTTTTGCACTTCTATCTGCCCTGTCTCTACCGCCGTTGCCCCACGGACCATCGCTCCCAGCCATCCTTCCATGAACCCGAGGATCCAGACCATGAAGGCCACGGAGACGGCGATCCCTCCCAGCGTCAACCCACTTCGCCATCGGTTCCTGGTGAGGTTTCGAAAGCCGATCTTTGCCGAGATCACGTCCCTCTCCTTCCAGGTTCCGGGGAGCCTTCGTGGGGAAGCTCGGGCGCCCCGGTGCCTTTCGGCGTCAGCCCCTCGCTGCCCGCCTCAGACCTTGTCGCGTGAAGAGTTGATCGTCCACCGGTACGTCCAGCTGAAGCTCGAGGTACTCGATCACCGTGTGCTCATCAGGCTTGTCCTCGGGAACGATGGTCATGCGCATGGGGATCTTCTTCCCGGCGATGGTCTGGATCCGATCGAAGGACATGGACCGAACCAGCTCCCCGTCGTCGTAATACTCCGATCGGACGGGTACCCAGTCGTCGGGGGTGATGAGAAAGACCAGCTGGGAGTAGACCACGGGGGCGTCGGGCTTCGGAGTGAGGGTAGCCTTCAGGTAGGTCACTCCATCTTGCTCCTCGGTGGAGAGGACCGCGGTGTAGTCGTCCAGGTAGCTGGTCTCCCGCATGAGGTCGTCATTGGTGAAGTGGCTCCCCATCCAGTTGTCCGAGAGGAGGCCCGTGGGAATGCGGATCAGGCGGTCGGCCCTCGGGGCGTAGTTCCAGAGCCCGTCCTTCGTACGTAGCGTGGCGGTGCCGGCCTCCCTGGCGGGAGACCGGATTACGATCAGAGCGTCGTCGTCCCCTTTCGACCAGGCTTCCATCCCCAGTTCCCGGGTGCCCCGCTCCCGGACTACGGTCATCTGCATGGTGGAATGGGAAGACTCCGACCGATACAGGTCGTCGATGTAGTCCATGACCCGGTTCACATCCGGAATGGGAACCTGAGCCCTGGACGGGGCCGGGAGGCCGGACGCCACCGCGGCAAGGAAGAGGGCCACCACCGCAGTCCTGCCCGGGGTCCTGTCACTCCCGGAGCCGATCCGGGCTCGAGTCCGGTTTTCTATCGTTCCCATCCTTGGTTCTCCTTGTCCAGCATGTCCCGGATGAGGTCGACCCGCGCGTCCACGATCTCCTTAATGGCCTCGGGGCTGAACTCCTCCCAGTGCTCCATCATCCACCGGTCTCCCCCCTGGTCGGCTCCCATGGTGATCTCCACCAGGAGGTCCGTGGGAAGATCCGTCCTGATCAGGCCCAGGCCCTGGCCCCGGGTGATGATGGCCCTCCACATGCCGCGGCCCAGATCGGAGAGGCGCTCCACCGCCAAGCGCGCGCCGGACTCATGATGAACGTGGTGAAAAGCCCGGGCAACTCGGATCCACCAATCGTCTCGCCGCACGAACTCCACCGTCCTGTGAGTAAGCTCCAGGAGGGCATCCCAGAACTCGTCGGGGCCCAGGATCTCCAGGGAGGGCCAACCGATCTCCTCCAGGATCCTCTGGGTCCCTCGCTCAGCCACGGTGGCGAAGAGGTCAGCCTTGTCCTCGAAATAGTAGTACACGGACCCCTTGCTCATTCCTGACGCGAGGATGATCCGGTTGATGGAGGCGGCCTCGAACCCCTTCTCGGCGAATTCCTCCCCTGCAGCACGCAGGATCGCCTCCTGCCGTTCGGGGTCCAGGTTTTCGAATCGATGCCGGGCCATTTCTGGCTTCCTTCCAGGATTCCCGTGCCGGCGGTCCGACCACTAGGTTCGACCGGTTGGTCTAATTTATGAAACCTGGTACAGGAATGTCAAGCTTCTCCGGTGGCCGCTACCGGTGTCAGGCTGGACGCCTCCCGGTTCCGGGTGTTACGGTTCCCCCGAACCGGTTTCCACACCGTCCCGAGGAGACGACGCTTGCCCTTTCAGATCTCTGCCTTCGGGCTCTCCGACAGGGGCAGAATTCGCCCGAAGAACGAAGACTCCATGGCGGTGGAGCCCTCGAGGGGCATCGTCATGGTGGCGGACGGGATGGGGGGGGCGCCTGC
>JASFRP010000244.1:0-5860 GCA_050114895.1 Gemmatimonadota bacterium | reverse complement strand
CGGTATGCCTCCCGGAGCTCCGCCAGACCCTCCTCCTTGAAGCGGCGAGCTGCGTCGTAGGCGGCGGAGACCTCGAAGAAGGACGGCCCGTCCGGGATGTGGGCCCCCAGAACCCGGGTGAGCTCGACCTTGGTGAAGAGGCTGTGATAGAGGTAGTGGACCATGGGTGTGAGGACCCTCTCCTGGTCCCCCTCTCCGCCCATGGCAGCCCCCAGAACCGGCGCATACTGGGTGTAATAGCAGAATTGTCTCCGGCTCGCCTTTTCCGGCGCCTTCATCTCCATGTAGAAGGGCAGGAAGACCAGGTCGGCCCGCCGCAGGAGATCCCGGACGTGGCCGTGGAGGGCGGTCAACGGCGCACAGAGCTCCGCCCCGGCCAGCAACCGACCGTCTTTGAGTGCCTCCGCGTATCTTTCGCTCGTGACCGTGCGAATCCCCAACTCCTGGAAGAACCTCCGCCAGAAGGCCAGGTCCTCGTAGAGGTGGAGGGCGGCGGGAATTCCCACGGTGATGTCCCTCCGGACTTCCGTTCCAAGCGGGAGCCGGAAGACCTTCCGCCTGGTCCTGAACAGGTCGAAGCCGGAGGTGTTGTTGTCCACGTGCCGCTGGGTGTCGTAGTCCCTTCCGCAGAGGAAACCGTACGCGACGGTGTCCCCGCCGATCCGGGCCACGCTCAGCTTGCAGTGGTTGTTACACAGCTCGCAGGTCTCGGGTCGGACCGGAATCCTCTGCCGGTGAAGGTCCAGGCCCCGGAAACGGGATCCGCGGACAGCGTCGTCCATCAAGCTCAAAGCCACGCCCAGGGCACCGGCGAGATGGCAGTATCTCGAGACGTGGATGGGCTTTTCGAGCCGCTGCTCGAAGGCGGCAACGAGGGCCCGGTTGCGGGCGGTGGCCCCCTGGAAGACGATGCAATCCCCCATCGCCGGCTCGACGGCCACCTTGTTCAGGTAGTTCTCCCGCACCGAGTGCAGCACCGCCGCCAGGACCTCATTCGTCTCGTAACCCTCTCGCAGATAGTGGTTGAGGTCCCGTTCCATGAAAACGGTGCAACGCTCGCTGGCAAGGGGTGAGGCGTGGCCTCGCGTCCTCTCCCCGTACTCGACCAGGGGCACCCCCAGGCGTTGCGCCTGCTCCTCCACGAAGCTCCCGGTGCCGGCGGCGCAGACGCTGTTCATCACCGAGAGCGTGACCTGCCCGTCCCGGAGGGTCATGAACTTGGAGTCCTGCCCGCCGATCTCGATGACCGTGTCGACCTCGGGGTGTAGCTGGACGGCGGCCCGGGCGTGGGCCGTGATCTCGTCCAGGATGAGGTCGGCTCCGATGATCTTGCCCACGAACTTCCGCCCAGCCCCCGTGGTCCCGGCGCCCGCCACGTGGATCTCCAGTCCCTTCCGGCCGATCCAGGTGCTGATGCCCTCCAGGATGAGCTGGACTGCCTCCAGGGGCCGTCCCGCCGTGGCGGTGTAGAACCCCGCGAGGACTTCTCCCCGTAAGTCCGTGACCACGGCCTTCGTGCTGGTGGACCCGACATCGATTCCCAGATACACCGGGTGGGTTTGACCGGCGGCCAGCTCCCGGTAGACGTCCACCTCCAGTGGGTAGGAATGCTCCACGACCCGGCCCCGGTGATCCCATCGCTCCAGGCTGTCGAACTCGGGGTAGGTGGAGAGGGTCAGCTCCAAGGGCGGGTACTCGTACGCCCGCCCCCTGGCTCCTCCGGTCCAGAGGCTCGGGTAGGAGCGTAGGACGGATTGCCGAGTCCTCCCTCCCGCCTCCAGGAGTCTCATGGCCGCTCCGGACGCTCCGTGAGGGACACCGGTATCCACCACCACCTCAAGATCCACGAGCCCCCGGAGATGGCGCACAACGGCTTCGTTCCGGGCAACACCCCCCACCACCAGGACCGGACCCCGGGTCATCTCCCCGGAGAAGAGGGTGTCCACGATGTTCTTGGCCAGACCCCGGCAGAGACCGTCGCAGATCGCCTCCAGGCTGAACCCTTCCTGCTGGGCATGGACCAGATCGGTCTTGGCGAACACGGCACAGCGGGAGGCGATCCTGGCCGCCGGCTCCCTGTTGGCCATGGCGAGGGCCACCAGGGCGGTGGTGCCGGGAAGGTTCAGGCGGCGGGCCTGTTGATCCAGGAAGCTCCCGGTTCCGGCGGCGCAGAGCGGGTTGGCTTTGAAGCTCAGGTAGCTGCCGTGCTCGTCGAAGCGAACCAGCCCGAAGCGCTCCGCCCCCACGACGAGAATGGAGCGGGCCTCCGGATGAAGGCGGCGTGCTGCGGTGATGAGACAGATCTGGTCATCGAATCGGGCGTCGGCCCGGAGGAGGGAGGGGGTGGAGCTTGTGGCCGCCACGGCGTCGATGCAGGAAAGGTCCAGCTCCCTCAAGACCTTCCCTACTGCCCCCTCGAGATCGCCCCGGTGCAGCTCGTAGAAAGAACGAAGGGGGGTGCCATCCGGTTCGGTTTCCACCGCGGAAAGGGAAACGGCTCCTACGTCCAACCCGAGTACGTGTCGGCCCTCTGGGCCTCGTGCCATGGCAACGCTCCCGTTCGGGTTCGGATGCCCCTCCAAAGATAGCCTCCCCGTCGATGCCGGGCACTCTCTCCGGGCGTGTCTTCAGCTTCGCCCCGGACGGGTGGAGCCCGTGAGTGCCGAGCCTCCCCGTGGCACTCTGACAGACTCCTTGCGGAGCCCGGACACTCTGAGGGGTGTGGTGCCGTACTTTACCACGCGTTGGATCGTCGATGGGACGCGACAGCATGCGAGGGCCCTTGAGCTCACTGAGAGAAGGAGCGCATTGTGGACAGGAGACGATTCTGTGAGGTAGCGGGATCCGGGGCCGCAGGTGCCGTGGTCCTCCCGGTGGTGGAGGGTGGGAGGGACCCGGGCACACAGGAGCGGCCCACCTATACCTATTCGGTGGAGATCGTGGAGGGGCCGGAGGGAGGATGCGGTTGGGGCCACAAGCCGGGGGACACCTTCGAATACCCGGCGCAGAAGGGAGCGATTTGCCACTGGCTCATGGACAGCATGAACGGATTCATGCGGGTGCTGGAGTACGGGGGGCACCTGCCCTGGATGTACCGGGGAACTCCCTACGAGAAGGTGGTGGACCCCGACGGGGTGACCACGGAGTTCGTTCGGTGTCCGGATCCCACCAGCGGGCTGGTGGCGAAGATCACCCGTACCCGGGTGGGGTGAGGTCGGAGGCGCCTCACTCCGAATCCCAGAAGCGCGTCATCCCGCAGCCCAGCTCTTCGGTGGGGCGGCTGGTGAAGCCGTAGCGGCGGTAGAACCCTTCCTTCCCCACCGCCGACATCAGGCCCAGGTAGCTGTTCCTCACCGACCGGCCCGCCATGAAGCCCATGATCCGATCCATCAATCCGCCTCCGATCCCGCGTTCCTGGTGGCTCTTCAGGACGATGACGTCCTGGATGTAGAAACAGAGGCCCCCGTCCCCCACGATCCTCCCGGTCCCCACCATCTCCTCGCCCTCGAAGGCGCAGACCACGTAGAGGGATCGGGGGAGGCAGCGACGGACTGTCTCCGGGTCCATCTCCGGCCAACCCACGTCCCGGCGCAGCCGGTTGTAGTCCTCCGGCGAGGGGACAGTGTCCTCGTAACGGATCTCTTCGCTCATGGCGACTCCAGGCGCAGACACCCTTCTCTCACCCCAGGTATTCCGCGGGTTCCTCCCGGCCCGCACGGCGATCCGACGCGGCGCCCGCCAGGAGCGTTTATCCCTCGGGGAAACTGCTGTCAAGGGCGGACGGACTCCGACGCGGGTACCTCACCGAGCTCCATCCCGTCCGGAGGGAATCCCCAACGCCACCGTTGACCGACGAATGAACTCCGGTCATTATTGACCCTGGTCATTTTTTCCGGGAGAGACGCACCGGTGAACGACATTTCCATCGGGAGACCGACCGCCGACGGAAAGCCCATGGGGCGGCGGGAGCGAAAGAAGATGGACACCCGACGGCGGATCTTTCGTGCCGCTTTCGACCTCTTCACCCGGAAGGGCTTCGACGCCACCACAGTGGAGGAGATCGCCCAACGGGCTGACGTGGGGAAAGGGACCGTCTTCAACTACTTCCCTCAGAAGACCGCTTTCCTCGTTGCCGCGTACCGGGAGTGGGTGGAGCTGATGCAGGAGGAGCTGGGACCCATCGACGAATGGGATGGACCCACCAGGGACCAGCTCTCGAGGATCTTCGGGTACCTGACGAAGAAAGCGGTGGAATACCGGCCCTTGGCCCGCCTGATCATCTTCGAGAACATGCGACAGGCACACCTGCGAATGAACCTGGATGAGCCCGGGGGGCCTTCACTGGGGACTCCCCCGGACGACGCTCTGGCCGAAGAGCCCGAAGCGGTGCGCCTTCTGGAGGTGATGGCCCGGGAGATCATTCGGAGAGGGAAGGCCAGGGCCGAGATCCGCCCTGAGGTCGACGACACCCAGGCCGCTTCCCTCATCGCCGTGGCGGCCTTCCTCACCCTGGTCCGAGGACTGGTACGCGGCGGCTCGGCGCGGGACATCGACCTGGCCCTGGGGGCCAAAATGGACATCATCTTCTCGGGGCTGGCCCCGTGAGGCGAGGAGGAGCCATGGGCAGGAGGCAGATCCTGCTGATTGCAGTCTGGGTGCTGTGGAGTGTCGGGGTGCCGGGGACCGCGCAGGGTCAGACCGGTGGGCGGGCGGGAGCTGCGCCGCCCGGAGGGGATCCCGGAGTCGTCGTTGGGCTCCTTTCGCCGGGAACGCCGGCCAGAAGAGACCCGCCCCGGTTGGCTCAGAACAGCGAAGACACCCTCTCCCTCACCCTGGAGGAAGCCGTCATACGAGGGCTGAGAGACTCGGAGGAGATCGCCGCCGCCCGGGCCACCCTGGCCCAGGCCGAGGCGCAGGTGACGGAGGCAACCGCCAGCGCCCTCCCCCAGGTCTCCTCCAGGCTCGTCTACAATCGGGCCATCAAGACCATCTTCGACGAGGCTGCGGCTCCCCCGCCCGTCTCCGATACCCTCATCCCTCCGGCCTTCGACCCGAACAAGCCTCCGGAGGAACGCTTCGATCTTCTGAGCGATCTGATGATCCAGGACTTCATGGGGGCGCTCTTTCGAGGACTACCCTTTGGTCGGAAGAACACCTACATGGCCACCCTCACCCTGGCCCAACCCCTGTACTCGGGGGGGAAGGTAGGGGCGGCTCTGAACGTCGCTCGGCACTTCAGGGCAGCCGCGGAGGATCAACTGGAAGAGTCAGAGGCAGACATGGTTCTCCAGGTCCGGGGGGCCTACCTCAACGCCTCTCTCGCCCAACGCCTCCTTCGCATCGCGGTGGACAGCCGACGAGTGGCGGAGGAGCACTTCCTCCAGGTGGAATCCTTCTACCAGGCCGGGACAGCCTCCGAATTCGACCTGCTGAGGTCTCGGGTGGATCTGGAGAACCGGGATCCTGTGGTGATCCAGGCCGAGAACGGAGCCACCCTGGCCCTCCTGGAGCTCAAGAGGCTGGTGAACATCCCGGCGTCGCAGCCGGTTCGCCTGGTGACGGAGGTGGACCCGGTCCTCACCGAGGTGAACGAGGACGAGCTGAAGCGCTTGATCCTGGAACGTCCGGCGTTGTCGGCGGCCCAGGAAGGGGTGGCCATGCGGCAGGAGGCGGTGAAGATCGCGAAGGGCGATCGTCTGCCTTCCGTGGCCGTTCTGGGAACCATGGGCTTCCAGGGGTTTCCCGATCATGCCCTTCCTCCCGGGTTCGACGCGTGGAGGAAGGACTGGAGCGTGGCCTTGTCCCTTTCGGTACCGATCTTCGACGGATTCCGGACCCGGGGCCGTGTGGACCAGGCCCA
>JASFRP010000243.1:0-5864 GCA_050114895.1 Gemmatimonadota bacterium | reverse complement strand
GGACGGGCGGACCCTGGCGTACACGCCGAAGCCTCAGGGGTTCTCCACCTGGAAGCGGTACCAGGGGGGAACGGCCGCCGACATCTGGCTCTTCGACCTGGAGAGCTACGAGTCGGAAAACATCACCGACAATCCCTTCGAGGACGGCCACCCCATGTGGCACGGTCAGACCATCTACTTCGCGTCCAACCGGGGCCCCAACCAGCGGCTGAACCTCTGGGCCTACGATCGGGATAGCCGCCAGGTGCGACAGGTCACCGAGTTCGCCGATTTCGACATCTCCTTTCCCGCCATTGGCCCCGACGACATCGTCTTCCAGGCCGGAGGCAGACTCTACCTCATGGACCTGGGGACGGAGGGCGTCCGGGAAGTGAGGGTGGACGTGGTCACCGACCTGGCCGAGAGCCGGCCCCACACCGAGGATGTGAGCGGTTTGATCCAATGGGCGAACATCTCACCCACCGGCCAGCGGGCCGTGTTCCAGGCCCGGGGCGAGGTCTTCACCCTCCCGGCCCAGGAGGGCGTGATCCGAAAGCTCACGCACACCTCCGGCGCCGCGGAGCGGTATCCATCCTGGTCCTCCGATGGGAAGCACGTGGCCTACATGAGCGACGCCAACGGGGAATACGAGCTCTATATCCGTCCCGCCGGCGGAACCGGGGAGGAGGAACGGCTCACGGACCTGGGGGAGGGCCTCCGGTACAGCCCCTTCTGGTCTCCCGACTCGAAGAAGATCGCCTTCTGGGATTACACCCAGACCCTGAACGTCTACGACCTGGAGGAGGACGAGATCACCGCGGTGGACACGGGCCTGTGGTGGCTCCAGGGGCAGATCGCGGGGGCGGACGTGAGCTGGTCCAACGACAGCCGCTGGCTGACGTACAACAGGGGCCTCGAAACGGGCAATGACGCCGTCTTTCTCTTCGACACCGAAACCGGAGAGCGCCACCAGGTCACGTCCGGCTACTACTCGGATTCCGACCCGTTCTTCGACCCCGATGGCGAGTACCTCTATTACCTCTCGAACCGTTCTCTGGCGCCCATCTACTCGGACCTGGACGCAACCTGGATCTATCCCAACACCACCCGGATCGTGGCCTTGGCCCTTCGAAGCGACGTACCCTCGCCCCTGGCCCCCGAGAACGACGAGGAGCCGGTAAAGGAGGAGGCGGAGGGAGGCGGAGATGAGGAGGGCGTGGAGGCAGAAGCGATCCAGGAGGAGGAGCCCGGGCTGGAGATCGAGCTGGAGGGTCTCGAGGCCCGCGGCGTCGTGCTTCCACCGGAGGCGGGCAACTACGCCAACCTCACCGCTGCCCCCGGCAAGGTCATCTACACGAAGCTCCCCCGGAGCGGGACAGCGGGAGGAGACCCGGTCATCGCCTTCTTCGACCTGGAGGAGCAGGAAGAGCAGACGATTCTCGAGGCCGCCTCCACCTATGCGCTTTCGGCCGACGGAAAGAAGATCCTCGCCGTGAGCAGGGGCCAATGGGGGATCGTCAACGTGGCCCCGGGCCAGCGCATCGAAAACCGGCTGGCCACCAACGAGCTGGAGATGGTTTTGGATCCCCGGGCGGAGTGGGCCCAGATGTTCGACGAAGTCTGGCGCACCTACCGGGACGTGTTCTACGACCCCAACATGCACGGTCTGGACTGGGCAGGGCTCCGGAGCCAATACGGGGAGCTGCTCGAGGATGCCGTGACGCGGTCGGACGTGAATTTCGTCATCGGCGAGCTCATCGGGGAAGTGAACTCGTCCCACACCTACGTGGGGGGAGGAGACCTCGAGTCGCCCGAATACCGGCAAGTCGGGCTTCTGGGGATCGACTGGTCCCTGGAGAACGGGGCCTACCGGATCGCGCGTATCGTGGAGAGCGCGCCCTGGATGGTGGAACATCGCTCTCCTTTTGACGAGCCCGGCGTGGACGTGGAGGCCGGGGACTACATCCTGGCCGTAAACGGGACGCTCCTCGACACCGATACGTCCCCCTTCGCGGCCTTCGAGGGCCTCGCGGGAGAGACCGTCCTTCTTCACGTGAACGACTCCCCCACCATGGAGGGAGCCCGGGAAGTCGTGGTGGAAACCATGAGCTCCGAGGCTGAACTCCGGCACCAGGAGTGGATCGAGAGGAACCGGCAGTATGTCGACGAGGCGTCCAACGGCCAGATCGGATACATCTACGTCATCAACACCTCCGTCAACGGACAGACTGAACTCGTGCGGCAGTTCAACAGCCAGATGACGAGACCGGGCCTCATCATCGACGAACGCTGGAACGGAGGCGGGCAGCTCGCCGACCGGTTCATCGAGAAGTTCAACAGGCCCCTCCACAACCGGATCTACTTCCGGAACGGAGCAACGGCGAACCAACCCGCGGTGAACCACTACGGACACAAGGCCATGCTCATCAACGGGTGGGCAGGCTCCGGAGGGGACGCCTTCCCCTGGTTCTTCCAGACCCTGGAGGTGGGCCCCGTCATCGGCGAGCGGACCTGGGGTGGCCTCATCGGTCCCGCCTCGGGCGCTCAGCTCGTGGATGGGGGCTTCTTCACGGCGCCCCCCGGGCGGCTCTACGGTCCCGACGGGGAGTGGTTCGCCGAGGGCCACGGCGTGGACCCGGACATCCCGGTGGTGGACGATCCCACCCAGCTGGCTCGTGGGATCGATCCCCAGCTGGTCCGGGCGGTGGAAGAGCTGATGCGGATGATCGAGGAAGACCCGGTCACCTTCCCGGGCAAGCCGGCCTGGGAGAGGCGCAGCATTCGGCGTTGAGGGGCGCCTGACTTGACCACAGCTGGAACGCGCAAGGGGGCCCGGGCGCGGGCCCCCAGGAGGGATCCACAATGAGCACCGAGTTCGATCTGGATCGGGGGTTGGAGATCCTCCGGCGGACCCCGGTGGTGCTGAGAACGTGGTTGAGCGGTTTGCCCGAGGAGTGGACCCACGGCGACGAGGGGCCCGATACGTGGAGTCCTTACGACGTCGTCGGGCACCTCATCCACGGGAGAGGACGGACTGGATTCTCCGGGTCAGGCACTTCCTCGGCGGAGACGCGGACACACCGTTCCAGCCTTTCGACCGATTCGCCCAGCTGCAGGAAAGCCGGGGGAAGTCGTTGGAGGAGCTTCTGGATACCTTCGAGGCCCTCAGGGCCGAGAACGTTCGGACCCTGGAGGAGTTCGGCATCGCTGAATCGGACCTGGACCTCCCCGGTATCCATCCGGAGTTCGGCCGGGTCACCCTCCGCCAGCACCTGGCCACCTGGGTGGTGCATGATCTCTCGCACCTGGCCCAGGTGGCCCGGGTCATGGGCTTTCAGTGGAAGGACGATGTGGGCCCCTGGCGGAGGTACCTGAGGATCCTGGGGGACGGTTGACCGGGATCCATCGCGATCCCTCGGAGAGGGTTTCTCTCCCTCTGGCGGCACCTCTTTCCATCCTGCGTTTGTCCTCCTGAAGGTGCAGCGCGCCTGGAGCCTCGGCGCCATCGAGGAGACCGCGGCGGGTGTCGACGCGGTCGTAGACTCGGCGAACCGAGGAAAGTCGGGTTGGAACGGCGCCTCACCCCGTGCGTTTCAGGACCTCAGAACCCATCCCCTCGAGGAAGACATCATGAAGTCTCATCACTCAGACCCGAGCTCCCGCGGCCGGAGGCCAGCCCAGATCGCCATAGCCGTGATCGCTGTGGGGATCGCGGCTTGCAGCGCCGACGAGTCGACGGAATCGGCCGGAGCACCCCGGGAGGTCCCCTCCGGGATGACCGAGGCTGCCGCCACTGTCCAGATGGGAGGCCGGTCCTACACGTTCTCGCAAGTGCAGTGCGACCTCGATGATCAAGTGGACGACGACGTGTTGCTCCGGGCGGGCGGCACGGCTCCGGACGGTCGCCGGATGTCCCTGGAGGTCGAACAGCGCCGGGTCGGGGACATGCTCCACGAAAGGGTCACCCTCTACTTCGGAAGCGTTACGGAAGGGGACCAGTGGCACGCCCGTGCAAGCGGGAGTGAAGGGGGGTCCTGGGCCACTGCCACCGCGGGTGACGAGCCGCTGGACGGGCCCCTCATCGTAATCAAGGATGGAGTCCTGACTGCGGAGGGAGCGTTCGTCCATGAGACCAGGGACGAGACACAGCAGGGGTCACTACGAGCTCGTTGTGCGGGATGACAACCCATGCGCCGCCATCACTCGGAAGCATTCCTGATTCGGGCCTTGCCCAGGCTCTTTCACATCACTCCCGTTCTGATGGGGCTCTTCCTCGCCAGCCCCGCCGAGGGCCAGTGGCCCATCAAAGAGTTCGAGGTGGTCTCTGCGGAAGACCTGCTGCCGTTCGCTCCTGCGTTCAACGCGTTCTCCGAACAACTCGATGAGTGGCTCCAGGCCTGGGGCATGGAGCCCACGGGCGCGCGGATCTACGTGCCGGATCCCGAGATCAAGCGGGAGATCGAGGATTACCTCACGGAAGCAAGTGGCCTCCTGGAGCATTGGGGCTTCCCACCTCCGGACCTCCCCGCCCTCGGCGGCCGATACCAGGTCACCCTGGCCGCGGAGACCGCTTCGGCCTTGAAGGGGGAAACGGCAGCCGGCACGTACCATCCTTCGATCTGCGGGGTGATTGGCGGACATCTGTTCCTGAGCGCCGACGCGATCCTCGGGGACGGCGGCGAAGAAGGCGAAGATCACCACCTCACTCCGTATGGTCGGGTCGTTCTGGCTCACGAGTTGTTCCACGCCGTTCAGGGGAACACGGCGTTCCTCGGGTCCGGGTGCCCGCCCGTGGCAGGAAGTTGGATCGTCGAGGGCACGGCTGATGCCATTGGATTTGACGTTCTCAGGAGGCTACGCGGCGAGGAGGCTGGGAGATGGGTCCAGGCCTGGGGTGGGCGTGACTACTCCGAGCGGCTGCCCGTGCCGTTCGTCTTTTCCCTCCTTCCACGGGACTGGTCTGATGAACGGCTGGCCGCGTACCATACGAGCTCTCTCTGGCGGTATCTGGCGGAGTACTATGCGTCCCTGGGTGCCGGTGGTGGCATGCCGGGGCCGGAGCCCCCCGGACAACGTGTTGACTATCGGTACCTGGCGTCGATGCTCATGCGGGGACGGTCCTCCGATGACTGCTCCGGCGCCGACGCCGCGTGCGGTCACGAGCTGCGCTGGCTCGACGCGGGTCTTCGGTCGATCTTCGCCAGGACTCTGCGAGAAGTGTACCCGTTGTTCGCCGAGACCCTGGCGCTCTACGGAGATCATCGCGTAGACGGGGCTTGGAACAGCGGCCGAACGTGGCGCAACACGGTCTTCCACGAGTGCTCGTACTTCGAGTTGACGCCACAGCCCCTCGGACGTGTGCACAGGGAGGTCATTCCCAGCTTCGAGCCCGTCTCGACTCACTGCTGGACGATTCTCGTGCCTCAGTTCGGCAACGGGGTACCGGTCGAGGTCACGGTGGAAGGGCCACCAGGTGGGTTCTCGCTGGCTGACCTCTCCACCGCAGTCGCGGGACCTCCGATCCGGGCTGACTCGGCGGTAGTGCAAACGGCCGCGGGTACGGAGAAGCTCTCTACCAGGTGGATCATCGATCTCCCACCCGACCGAGAAAACCATTTTGTGCTCACAAACGTGGCGCACGACCCCGCGGCAACCACTCGTATGAGAAACCTGCCCATCACCTTCACCGCCCTCGACCCCTTCGCGACGATCACGTCGATCAACAGCACTCCCGGGCCGTCGGGCGCAGACATCGATCAACCGATTGAGGTGAGATTCGATCGAGGACTACAGGGGGTCGTCACCGATGCTGCAGCCCTCTACCCACGTGACCCGGGGTTGGCCGAGCCGTGCATCCTTCGGGTCCAGGGGCTCAGCAACCCGGC
>JASFRP010000242.1:0-5879 GCA_050114895.1 Gemmatimonadota bacterium | reverse complement strand
TGGAGGCGGATGGCACAGGGGAGGCGGCCCTGGCCAGGCAGGCTCATGCATGGCTCTCCGAATGGGGATTTCGCTCCGAGCTCCAGGAGGTGGCCCCGGGCCGGTGGAATGTGGTGGCTTCCCGGGGGGAGAGAGGGAGACGCCTGGTTCTGAACGGGCACCTGGATACGGTGGGAGTGAAGGGGATGCAGATCTCTCCATTCTCCGGTGAGCTGAGGGAAGGGCGGATCTGGGGGCGTGGGGCATGTGACATGAAGGGAGGCCTGGCGATCATCCTGGCCACCGCGGCTTCCATCGCCCGGGAAGGCCATCCCGGAGAGCTTGTCGTGGCGCTGACCGCCGACGAAGAGCATGCCAGTATCGGCATGCAGGCCTTTGCGGATTCCATCGTTGGAGCCGACGGGGCGGTGGTGTGTGAGCCCACGAACCTTGCGGTCATGCCCGCCCACAAGGGATTCCTCTGGGTGGAAGCGGAGTTCAAGGGGAGGGCTGCCCATGGCTCTCGCCCTGAAGAGGGAGTGGATGCCATCCTCCACGCGGGTCGATTCCTGGCGGCCCTCGAAGGCATGTCGGACCGATTGTCGCGAGGAACTCCCCACCCGATCCTATCCTTTCCTTCTCTCCATGCAGGGACCATCGAAGGGGGCTCTGTACCATCGGTCTACCCGGCTTCATGCAGGCTCGTCCTGGAGCGCCGGACACTACCCGGAGAAGATCCTGCCGCCATCCTGGCGGATTTCCAGGCTCTCCTGGATGAGGTGGCCGCGGGGGTCCCGGGAATGGACGCACGATTGACTCCGGGGCTTTTCCGGCCGGGCACAGAGGTGGCGGCGAGCTCATCTCTCGTCCGGGGTCTTCTCGCTGCCATCGAGACCGAGGGGGTGGCGGGTCGAGTCGGGCCAATGACTGCCTGGGTGGATGCGGCATTCTTGAACGAGGCAGGGATCCCGGCCGTCTGCTTCGGGCCGGGGTCGATAGCAAACGCCCACGCTGCCGTGGAGTGGGTAGCTGTGGGAGAGGTGGAAGCAGGGGCCCGGATCCTCACGCGGTTCGCCGAGGGATTCCTGAAGGGTTCCTAGCCCGGCTCCTGGGTGGGATCCCCCCTGCCCCGTTTCTCAGGGGAGACGCCAGGATACCGAAACGAGGTTGCGTGGCTTCAAGCCTTTGTGCGGAGGCGGGTTGATCCGATGGTCTGTGGAGGGATAACCTTCCTGTTGTTCCGTTGCGGGCGTTTTCGAATGAGGCATCTGACCGGAGGGAGTCTCCACATGTCCACCCTGGGGCGCACGACCCTGATCGTACTCCTTCTCGGCCTTTCCTGTGCCCCTGCCGATCTGGATCAGGCCGATCTGCTCCTCCAGGGTGGGGTGGTGTGGACGGGGGTGCCGGGCACTCTTCCCGCAGAGGCCGTAGCGGTACGGGGAGGGAAGATCCAGGCAGTGGGCACGACCGAGGCGCTGGGAAGACTCACGGGACCTGGCACCAAGGTGGTGGAGCTCGCCGGCAGGATGGTGGTGCCGGGGTTCGTCGACAGTCACACGCACTTCATTCCCGGGGGTTTTCAGCTCTCCTCCGTGGATCTCCGGGACGCAGCCGACCCCGAGGAATTCTCCAGGCGAATAGGGGAGTTTGCCAGGTCCATCCCTGCTGGCACGTGGATCACCGGTGGGGACTGGGACCATGAGATGTGGGGTGGGGAGCTCCCGAGACGGGAGTGGATCGATGGGCTGACTCCCGAGCACCCGGTTCTGGTGAGCCGGCTGGACGGCCACATGGCCCTGGCCAACTCCCTGGCTCTGGAGTTGGGTGGGGTCACCGGGTCCACCCAGGTGCCTGAGGGGGGAGAGATGGTGCTGGACCCGGTTTCGGGGGAGCCCACCGGGATCCTCAAGGACGAGGCCATGGGATTGGTCTCCCGCGCCATTCCAGATCCTTCGGCAGAAGAGCTCGATGCGGCGCTGGATGCTGCCATCGACTATGCGCTCTCCCAGGGCGTGACGCAGACCCATCACATGGGCACGTCCTGGGCCGAGTTTGAAACTTTCAGAAGAGCACAGTCGGATGGACGCTTGAAGATGCGAATCTATTCGGTGGTGCCCATTTCCACCTGGGCGCGCCTCCGAGACTACATCGCTGAGAACGGAAAGGGGGACGACCGCCTCTGGTGGGGCGGTGTGAAGGGGTTCGTTGACGGATCGTTGGGTTCGACCACCGCATGGTTCTATGATCCGTACACCGATGATCCGGCCACTTCGGGGCTACTGACCACAGATACGGCCTCTCTTCGCCGGTGGGCCCTGGCGGCGGACGAAGCGGGTCTCCAGGTCATCATTCACGCCATCGGCGATCGAGCCAATGACTGGCTCCTGGACGTCTATGAGGAGGCAGAGAACAAGAATGGCCCTCGGGACCGGCGCTTCCGCATCGAGCATGCCCAGCACCTCTCTCCCTCGGCGCTGCCTCGCTTTGCCACGCTGGGTGTCATCCCGTCCATGCAGCCGTATCATGCCATCGATGACGGCCGTTGGGCGGAGAAACGGATCGGGCCCGAGCGCATCAAGACGACCTACGCGTTCCGGTCCCTTCTCGACGCGGGAGCCTCCCTCTCCTTCGGGTCCGACTGGACGGTGGCTCCCATGGACGTGCGTCAGGGCCTCTACGCAGCGGTAACTCGCAGAACGCTGGACGGGGCCAATCCCGCTGGATGGGTACCAGAGGAGAGGATCGAGTTGGAGGAAGCACTCAAGGCCTACACCTTCGGCAGTGCCAGAGCGGGATTCATGGAGGAGAAGGTGGGAACGCTGGAGGAGGGAAAATACGCCGATATGGCGATTCTCTCTCAGGATCTCTTCGCAGTGGATCCAGTAGATCTCCCGACCGTGCAGGTGGACCTGACCATCGTGGAAGGTGAGATCGTTTACCGGAAAGACGGTTCCAATGAATGATTCCGGGGATGCTGATCTGGGCGGTACCCGCCAGCAGGCCATTGACGCCCTCTGTGAGCACTTCGCCAATGACGCCCTCACGGTGGAGGAGTTCGAGAAGCGCGTGGACTTGGCCCACAAGGCCGAGTCTTCCGACGAGCTGAGGAAGCTCCTGCAGGATCTCCCTACGGGGGATCTGCCCATCCGGAGGGAAGACGTGAGCCCAACCCATCCTCCCAGGGCGGAGGCGACCATCCCCTCCTCACGCGTGAAGGAGAGAGGCTTCATGGTGGCGGCGCTCGGGGGGGTGGAGCGAAAGGGACGCTGGATTCCGGCACGGACCAGCTATGCCGTCGCGGTCATGGGGGGACTGTCTCTGGACTTCAGAGAGGCGCTGTTGCCCCCTGGGGAGACGGAGGTGTGGATCTTCACGCTCATGGGGGGGGCAGAGATCATCGTCCCACCCGGCCTCACGGTGGAGTCCGATGGAATCGCCATCATGGGTGGCTTCGAGCACCGGGAAGACTCATCCATCACGGACGATCCGAATGCGCCCATCCTCCGCCTCAAAGGATTTGCCCTCATGGGTGGGGTGGAGGTAAGCATCCGTTATCCGGGGGAGTCCACCCGGGATGCCAAGAGGCGGCTGAAGGAGATCCGGCGTGAGCAGCGGCGTCTCCGACGCGGGAGGTGACGGAGGGGTGGTGGGGCCGACCCTATTGACGCACCCGGGGTAACTACACCCGGCACTCGAGCTTTCACATGCTTTGCCCCGGTCACCCTGAACTGCCTGGAAGGATGCTCCATGAACGGTAGGAAGACTATCTGGCTCGAAGAGGTCGCTCTGAACGTCCTTCGGATCGTGGCCGGCTTTCTCTTCTGGCAGCACGGTGTCCAGAAACTCTTCGGTGTCCTGGGAAGGGATACTCCGGTGGACTTCTTCACGCTCCTGGGACTGGCAGGCATCCTGGAGACCGTGGGCGGGGTCCTGCTGGTCTTGGGCCTTTTCACCAGACCCGTGGCTTTTCTCCTGGCTGGTGAGATGGCATGGGCCTACTTCTCCTCTCACGCCCCTAGCGGATTCTGGCCCATCCAGAACCGGGGAGAACTGGCTTCATTGTACTCGTTTCTCTTCGTGTATTTCGCTGCCCGGGGCGGAGGCGCGTTCGGCATTGACGGGCTCGTGAGACTTCGGAAACGAAGGAGGGCGGCGCCCGTCGATCTGGGTGTCGGGAAGGATGAGGAGGCCGGGTCGGAGGGAGAAGATATCCCGGAGCTCACCGAAGAGGACCTGGCCGAGGATCCCGAGGTTGCAGAGCTTTTAGGCGACAACCCCTAGGTCAGCTTTCTGGATTCTCCGGGACCACGGAGGGTGCCGGGAAGTACCCGGGGGGAGGAGGAAAGAGGCCCGATCTGCAGAGCCCGGATCGGGCCTCTTCCACTAACCCGCAGGGCTTCAAACGCAGTGCTCGTCGAAGGCGAGCATGAGCGTGTCGGCGATCTCCCGGGGAGTCCGCCCCTCGATCTGGTGCCGTTCCATCATGAATACCAGATCACCGTCCTTCAGGAGAGCCACCGCAGGGGAAGAGGGAGGATAGCCGAGAAAGTACTCCCGGGTCTTCTCCGTGGCTTCCAGCTCCTGGCCCGCAAAGACAGTGGTCAGCAGATCGGGTGTGGTGTGGTGCCGGAGGGCCAGGGCGACGGCAGGCCTCATGGCTCCGGCCGAGCAACCACAGACGGAGTTCACTGCCACAAGAACGGTCCCGCCGGACTCCAGGAGACCCTCAACGTCGTCGGGGGTCATCATCTCCTTGAATCCCAAGCGAACCAGGTCCTGGCGCATGGGGGCCACCATGAGCTCCGAGTAGGGCATTCCGCACTCCTGCTTTGTCGTTTGATTGGTGGTTGGGACGGCCTCTCTACCCCCGACGGCCCGGGCCGGGTTCCCCCTCTCATTCGTGGCTTGTAGCTTCATCCACCCGCTCGAACGAATCGTCCGGGTGTCCGTCCGACGGGAGGTCTTCGTGCCCAACCGACAATCTCTCCTTGCACCTCTGGTCCTCGGAGCCCTGGTCCTGTCAGGCTGTCAGGGGGCGAAGGCGCCGTCCTCGGGGGAACCCGACGGAGCGCGAGATCCGGAGGTTTGGGAGGGGGATCCGGCGGCGGCCATTCGTCTTCTGCGGCCCAAGGAGGGTACCCCGGAGGATTGGGCCATCGTGAGGGCGAAAGCGTCCTGGGCCTGGGAAGTGGGGTTGGACTCTCTCCCCATGGGAGAATCCATGGCGAGGCTCGGCCTTTCATTCGTGGGCACCAGATACGTCCCCGGGACGCTGGAGCTGAGCGGGCCGGAGGAGCTGGTGGTGAACCTCCAGGAAATGGACTGCGTCACCTTTGTGGAGAACACCCTGGCGCTGGCGCACTTCATTCGGCTCGCCAGGCCGGAGATTCTGGACTCTGAGCAGCGAACACAGACCCTGTTCAGGCAGCTCCTCACCCGAGTCAGATACCGGGGGGGACTGGTGGATGGCTACCCGAGCCGACTTCACTACTTCACGGACTGGATCCTGGACAACGAGGCGAAGGGCTGGCTTCGGGAGATCACGGCAGACCTCGGGGGTGTGGAGGACACCCGGGCATTGGATTTCATGTCCCAGCACCCTGAGGCCTACCGCCAGCTCACGAATCCCCTCGACCTGCAGGCCATTCAGGAGCGGGAATCCTACCTCAGCGGCCTCACCAGATACAGGATTCCGGAGGAAGCGATCCCTGCCGTGAGCACGTGGATCGAGGATGGCGACATCATCGCCGCCACGAGCACGGTAGAGGGTCTGGACGTGGCACACACGGGTTTGGCCATCTGGCGGAACGGGAGGCTGCACCTCCTTCACGCTCCTCTGGTGGGGGAGGTCGTGGAGGTAAGCGTCATGCCGCTGGCGGACCGGGTCTCGCGCATCG
>JASFRP010000241.1:0-5886 GCA_050114895.1 Gemmatimonadota bacterium | reverse complement strand
GCCTTCGAGTTAGCCTCTGAGGTCAAGAGAGACCGAGGAAGATCGCAATGAACTGCCGTGTCGAGACCACCACCATCACGAAGGCCACCACCCGGACGACCGGGCTGGGGGCTCGTCGGCTTGTGTGATCTCGAACGACATATTCGGCACACGAACGACGCGGCCCCCGATTCCCCGGGGCCGCGTCTTCTTTTTCCCTGCGGTCCCGGATGGTGACGGTGCCGGACAACACGGACCCTCTAGCCGAACGGCGAACCATGTCTGACGGAAAAAACATCAAGGTGACGCTTCCCGACGGAACGGTTCTGGAGCTCCCCAGGGGCTCGAACGCCGGAGACGTCGCCGCGGCCATCGGGCCCGGGCTGGCCAAGGCGGCCCTGGGAGCCGAAATCAACGGTGAGATCGCGGATCTCATGGTCCCCATCGAAGAGGACGTGGAGATCCGCATCCTTACGGCCCGGGATGAGGATGCCCTGACCCTCCTCCGGCATTCGGCGGCCCACGTCCTGGCTACCGCGGTCCGTGAGCTGATCCCCACGGCGGGGATTGGGTTCGGCCCCGCCATCGAGGACGGGTTCTACTATGACTTCGAGGTCCCGGAGCCATTTACCCCGGAGGCCATCGACGCCATCGAGAAGAAGATGGCGGAGGTGGTGGAGGAGGACCTCTCCTTCGAGCGGAGGCGTGTCACGAAGGAGGAGGCCCGTGAGCTCTTCTCCGATGATCCTCTGAAGCTGGAGAGGCTGGAAGAGTTCACGGATGACGAGGTCATCACGGTATACCGGGACGGCTCGTTCCTGGACCTGTGCCGGGGGCCTCACGTGCCCTCCACCGGGAAGATCCGGAATTTCAAGCTCCTTTCTTCATCCGGTGCCTACTGGCGGGGCGACGAGAACCGCCAGATGCTCCAGCGCATCTACGGCACGGCGTTCTTCGACAAGAAGGAGCTGAAGGCCCATCTCCACAGGCTGGAGGAGGCCAAGAAGCGTGACCACAGGGTTCTGGGGAAGCAGCTGGACCTCTTCTCCACGGACCAGCGGGTGGGGGCCGGGTTCATTCTCTGGCATCCCAAGGGAGCGGTGATCCGCAATGAGGTGGAGCGGTTCGAGCAGGAGCTGATCCTGAAGCATGGGTACGTCCTCGTCTACACTCCCCATGTCATGAGTGAGCGGCTCTTCGAGATCTCCGGACACCTGGAGAACTACCAGGAGGACATGTTCGGGGCCATGGAGGTGGAGGGAGGACGCTACAGGCCCAAGCCCATGAACTGCCCTGGGCACATCGCCATCTACCAATCCCGGCAGCGCTCCTATCGGGACCTTCCCATCCGGATGGCCGAGTTCGGCACGGTCTATCGCTATGAGAGGAGCGGCGTTCTTCACGGCATGCTGAGAGTGAGGGGCTTCACCCAGGATGATGCCCACATCTTCTGCATGCCGGAGCAGGTTGCCGAGGAGATCGGGCGGCTCCTGGACCTGGTGGACGAGATGCTGCGGGTCTTCGGCTACCCCTACGCCATCGATCTGGCGACACGACCGGAGAAGGCCCTGGGGACGGAGGCCCAGTGGGAAGACGCCCAGAACATGCTCGCTTCGGTTCTGGAGGAACGAGGAAAGGACTACCGCATCGACGAGGGAGGGGGAGTGTTCTACGGGCCGAAGTTGGATTTCAAGCTCATCGACGCCATCGGGCGGAAATGGCAGGGACCCACGGTTCAGCTCGACTTCAACCTCCCGGACCGTTTCGACATGGAATACATCGGCGAGGACAACGAGGGTCACCGCCCGGTGATGCTCCACCGGGTCCTGGTGGGCTCCATGGAACGCTTTGTCGGTGGCCTCATCGAGCACTACGCCGGGAACTTCCCACTCTGGCTGGCCCCGGAGCAGGTAAGGGTCCTTCCCGTTTCGGAGCATTGGCTGGAGAGCGCCCGGGAGCTGGTGGACGACCTGGCGGGAGCCGGCCTCCGGGCCGAACTGTACGAGCGTGAGACCCTGGGCTACCGGATTCGTGATGCGGAAATGCAGAAGGTCCCCTACATGGCTGTGGTGGGGGAGAGGGAGGCCGAAGCGGGAACGGTGGCGGTGCGAAAGCGGGGAGAGGGGAAGAAGCAGGAGATCATGTCCCGGGAAGAGTTCAAGGCCCTCCTGTTGGAAGAAGCCCGGTCGCGTTCTTTCGGGCCCGAGGGGGAGAAACCGTCGGAGGCGTGAAGATTCCGCCCTCCGGCCTCGTACCCAGCGAAAGATCGTGAGGGCAACCAACGAGAGGTGGATCATGACGGTGAATGCCAGACTGGTGGGGGTGGCCATCTTCCTGACGGCTGTAGTCGGGCCTTCCGGCCCCCTCGGTGCACAGGAAGATCCGACGCCCGTGGGCCATTGGGAGGGTGCGATACTGACTCCCGGTGGCGAGCTGGGGATCGACGTGGACCTGATGGTGGAGGACGGCGCCTGGTCCGGGGACATCAGCATCCCGGCGCAGGCTACCCAGGACTTCGCCCTCTCGGAAGTGGCGGTGGAGGGATCCCAGGTTTCCTTCCTCATGGCGGGAGTGCCGGGGGACCCCACCTTCAAGGGGACCCTTTCCGAGGACGGCCGGACCATAAGCGGTACCTTCACGCAGGGTGGACAGTCATTGGACTTCCGGCTGACCAGAAGCGATTAGGTCCCTCGTAGTCCTTGCGGGGCCCGAAGGCTTGACCTTCCCCGGCCACCCCGTATTATTGAAGGCACAATTGGAAGTGGGGGACGTCATCCCCCCACCTTTCGGTCCCCGCGTTGGCGAGGGTACCGCCGGGTTCAGAAGGAACGACCAAGGCCCTGCCTTCGTCACCCCATTCTCGCCCGGTCACGCCGGGCTTTTTTTTCGCCCGGAGGCGGTATCCGCCGGGGATTCTGCCAACAACAGAGCGGAGGTTCAGACCATCAAGGAGCAAAAGGTCCGAGTCAACGACCAGATCCGGATCAGCCCCATTCGTCTCATCAGCGACGAGGGCGAACAGATCGGAATCGTCTCCATCGACGAGGCCCGTACGCGCGCAGAGGAGGCGGGGTTGGACCTGGTTGAGGTGGCCCCTGATGCCCGGCCCCCCGTGGTCAAGCTCATGGACTACGGGAAATTCAAATACGAGCAGGCCAGGGCGGCCAGGGAAGCCAGGAAGAAACAGCACACCATCCAGGTAAAAGAGGTCAAGTTCCGTCCCGGAATCGAGGATCACGACTACGAGTTCAAGACCCGGCACGCCCGGAAGTTCCTGGAGGAAGGGAACAAGGTCCGGCTGACGATGATGTTCAGGGGCCGGCAGATCACACACTCGGAGCTGGGTCTGGAGGTTCTCGAGAGGGTGAAGGAGGACCTCAGCGACGTCGGAAAGGTCGAATCGGAGCCCAGCTTCGAAGGGAGAGTCATGTTCATGGTCATGGCTCCCCTGAAGACCAAGTAGAAGAACGGTCAGGAGTCGACGCCCCTGAGGGGCCCCATCCGGGGTGAGCCCTTTGGGCCCATTCCTGGAAGTCGGGGGCACCCCCAAAGGAGTTAGTTATGCCCAAAATGAAAACGAATCGAGCCGCTGCTAAGCGCATGCGGAAGACGGGAACAGGGAAGATCAAGCGGATGCGGGCGAACAAGAGCCACATCCTCACGAAGAAAGACCGGAAGCGGAAGCGGCGCCTGCGCTCGAGCACGCTGGTTGCCAAGGCCGACGTGAAGCGGGTCAAGCGCCTGCTGGTCAAATAGGGAAGGAGCAGATCGATGCCTCGTGCCACGCAAGCCGCCGCCCGGAAGAAGCGTAAGAAGAAGATCTTCAAGGCCGCGAAGGGCTATTTCGGTGGTAGGAAGAACCTCTACAAGACCGCCAAAGACGCTGTCGAGAAGGGCTGGGAGCATGCCTATCGGGACCGCAAGAAGAAGAAGCGGAACTTCCGGTCCCTATGGATTACCAGGATCAACGCTGCAGCCCGGGAGAACGACCTCTCCTATTCCCGGTTCATGAACGGGCTCAAGCGGTCGGGGGTGGAGTTGGATCGGAAAGCGCTGGCGGACCTTGCGGTTCGGGATCCGGACGCATTTAGCAGCTTGGCCGAGCGGGCCAAGGAGGGACTGGCCAAGGCCAGCTGATCCCATCCTTCGACCCGGCTCGGCAGAGGGCTTCACGATTTCGTCGTGGAGCCCTTTCCCTTAGGTTAGCAGGCCTCTCCGCGGAACTGAACAGAAGGGACCCTACGGGACGATGAGCGGGAGCGAGTCATTGATCGAAGCCTTGAAGGCTCTGGAGAAGGAGGCTCTGGCGGCGGTTGCCGGGGCTCCGGACGGGGAGGCTCTCGAGGCGCTGCGAATCCGGTACCTCGGGAGGAAGGAGGGGCAGATCTCCGGGATCCTCCGGGGGCTCGGTGGGTTGGCTCCTGAGGACCGCCCCGGTGTAGGGGCCGAGGCCAACCGGGTGAAAGAGGTGGTCCAGGTCGCCCTGGAGACCCGGAGGGGGGCCCTGGAAGGTGGACGCAGAGAGGGCGCCGAGATGGATCTCTCGCTCCCGGGCCGATCCACCTGGCGGGGCGGGCGGCACCCCGTGACTCAGGTCATCGACGAGATCTGGGACATCTTCCGCACCCTGGGTTTCACGAGAGCCAGGGGGCCCGAGGCCGAGACGGCCTGGTACAACTTCGTGGCGTTGAACACTCCCCTCGACCACCCTGCGGTGGACGAAGCCGATACCCTCTACCTCCGGGAGTCCGGTCTTCTGAGGACCCACACCTCCCCGGTGCAGATCCGGACCATGGAGCACCATCGGCCCCCGGTCCGCATCATTGCGCCCGGAATGGTCTTCCGGCGGGACACTCCGGACGCGACCCACACGCCGGCCTTCCTCCAGCTCGAGGGGCTGGTGGTGGACGAGGGCGTGACCTTCGTGGACTTCAAGGCCACACTGGCCGAGTTCGCCCGACGGTTCTGGGGCCCGGGCACTCGGGTGCGATTCAGGCCCTCGTTCTTTCCTTTCACGGAGCCGTCGGCGGAGGTGGACGTGAAGCGGATCATCAGGCAGCCGGACGGAACGGAGGAGGAGACGGACTGGCTGGAGATCATGGGGGCGGGGATGGTGGATCCGGCCGTTCTGGACAACGTCGGATACGACTCGGAACGGTACACCGGCTTCGCCTTCGGGATGGGACCGGCGAGGATCGCCGCCCTGAAATACGGCATCCGTGACATCCGGGTGTTCTACGAGAACGACATCCGCTTCCTGAGCCAGTTCGCACGGCCATGAACGTATCGTATCGGTGGCTCAAAGCCCTCCGACCGGAGCTTTCCCTGAGCCCACAGGAGATGGCGGAGATTCTGGCGATTCGGGGGGCACCCGTGGAAGACCTCCTCCATCTGGCGCCTGGACTCTCGCAGCTCCTGGTGGCCAGGGTCGACGCCGTTCAGCCGCATCCGGACGCCGAGCGGCTTTCTGTCTGCCAGGTAGACGCGGGTGGAGAGCTCCTGCAGGTGGTCTGCGGCGCCCCCAACGTGGAAGTGGGCGCGTTCTATCCCTTCTCGCCGGCGGGCTCCACCCTCCCGAACGGCGCCGAGATCGGCCGGGTGAAGATCCGAGGTGTGGAGTCCAATGGGATGCTCTGCTCCGAGGCGGAGTTGGAGATGGGCCCGGACGCCTCGGGGATCATGAGGCTGGAGGGAGATCTGGTGCCTGGAACACCCCTGGCCGAGGCCCTGGGTCTGGACGATTGGCGCCTGGACGTGGAGATCACCGCGAACAGGGGCGACCTCCTCTCCCACGTGGGGATCGCCAGGGAGTTGGCTCCCCGCGGAGTCGAAGAACCGCCTCTCCCCGACATACCAGGGGCCGCCTCCGCCCCCCTCGAGCTGGAGACCGATCCCGCCGCGGTATCC
>JASFRP010000240.1:0-5889 GCA_050114895.1 Gemmatimonadota bacterium | reverse complement strand
TGAGGTCGTACTTGAGATTCTGGCCGATCTTCCCCACCGCCGGGTCCTCCAGCACCTCCACGAGAGGTTGCATTTCCGGTGAAAGAAGGGGCGGCAGGTTCCTGGGAGATCCATCCCCTTCGTCGTCCAGAGCCAACTCTCCGCTCTTCCGGTGGGCGAAGGGGAGGTAGAATGCCTCCCCGGCCCGGAAGGCCAGGGAGATTCCCACTAGGTCCGCCTGCGTAGCCTCCTGGCTGGTGGTCTCCGTGTCGACCGACACGAACCCAGCCTCCCGGGCTTCTCCGGCCAGCTCGGCGACTGTCTCTGGATCCGTCACCAGAGTGTATTCCGGCGGTGCCTCCTCCGGGTGGAGTTGTCCTCCCCCAGCCTCCTCGGCGCCCTTTGACTGTGGCGCACCAACGCCCGCAAACCGCTCTGTCAGTCGGCGGAACTCCAGTTCCACGAAGAGCTGTCGCAGACGTTCCCTATCAGGCTCCCTGACCTTCAGAGCCGGCAGATCCAAATCCACCGGAAGGTCCGTCTGGATCGTGACCAACCTCTTGGACAAGCGAATCAGGTCAGCGTTCTCCGTCAGGGACTCTCGGACACGCTTTGCCTTCATTTCCCCGGCCCGGGCCAGGATCGCCTCCAGGTCCCCATGCTCCTGGAGAAGCTTCACGGCCGTCTTCGGGCCGATTCCCGGGGCCCCCGGAACGTTGTCCGAAGAATCTCCCACCAGGGCCAGGTAGTCGGCGATTTGCCCGGGAGGAATCCCGAACTTCTCGTGGGCGTTGCTTTCGTCTACCCACTCGGCCTCCACTCCCGTGGGCCCCCCCCGTCCGGGATTGAGGAGGTGGATCCCCGGCCCCACCAGCTGATAGAGATCCTTGTCCCCGGAGACGATGACGGCCTCCAGCCCGGCGTCCCGCGCCTTCAGGGCGAGGGTGCCGATGACGTCGTCCGCCTCATACCCGTCCACCGCCACTGCCTCGTCGTGGAAGCCTTCCACCAACTCCCGGATCCGGGGAAGGCTGGCCGCCAACTCTTCGGGCATCTTCTCCCGCGTGGCCTTGTATTCCGGATACATCTCCTCCCTCTGGCTCATCCCCATGTCGAATACGATGGCCAGGTAGTCCGGCTGATGGTCGTCCCGGATGGACACCAGAAAGTTGGCGAAGCCGAAGGGGGCCGAAGTGTTCTCACCCCGAGAGTTCGTGAGGGGTCTGTGAATGAAAGCGAAGAAGGCCCGATAGATCAGGGCATATGCATCGATGAGGAAGAGTCGCGGAGCCTTCTTCGGAGGAACGACAACCATCAGGCGCTCATTTCAGTGGGATGGGGGGTCCTCGATGGCGAGGTCCTGCTCGAGGGACATCCAGAGGAAACAACTGCGTGAGGCGCCGGGGGCTCAGTGGCGATTCACGTTCGCGGCGTGGAACCCTCGCTCCGACTCCCTGATTTCGAACTCGACCTCCTCACCCCGGGTCAGGGTCCTGAACCCGCTGCAGCGGATCTCGGAGAAGTGGACGAAGACGTCCTTCCCGTCCTCGGTGAGAATCGAGCCGTAACCCTTGGAAGCATCGAACCACTTCACCGTTCCCACAATCATCGGAAGCCAACTCCCGAAGTCTGATTGTCCGGTTCGAACTCGCCGAAGATGACAGCAAGGCAAAGGCATCGTCAAGAACGAGCTTCACGTCCCGGTATCCAGGGAGGGGTAGAGCCAAGCATAGATCTCCCGGTTCAACAGCACGTTCTTCACGTACCCCCTGGTCTCTGCGAAGGGGATCCGCTCCACGAAGCGGGCCAGATCCCCATGCTCCGGGTAGGCTTGCCAGCGCCTGGCCCGGGTCGGTCCCGCATTGTAGGCAGACAGAAGAACGGAGAGATCCGCCCCGAATCGGCGTCGCAGATCGGAGAAGAACGACATGCCCAGATGGAGGTTGATCTCCGCATGGTAGAGGTGTTCATCGGGCTCGAAGCCCTGGGGCCCCTGAACGCGAGCCAACTCCCTTCCGGTGGAAGGAAGGACCTGCATCAAACCTCGGGCGTCTGCCCTGGACCGGGCCTCATGCCAGAAGGCGGATTCCTGACGAATGAGACCGGCCATGAGAAAGGGATCCAAGTCCTTCTCCCGCGCCTCCCGAAGAACCATCTCCCGGTAGGGAAAGGGATACACCGCCGAGAGGAGATCCCGGTCCCACTCGCCACCCAGTCGTTGGACCTCCCACCCCAGATTGATCCCCTCCCTGGTGAGGCCTCTCTCGTTCAACTCCAGCGCCAACCTCAAGAGCAAACCCCTGCGCTCCCCGACATCCTCCACCTCCCGGAGCGTCCGGGTCAGTCGGTCCAACTCCCAGCTGGCGCCTTCATCCAAACCCACACGCATGAGTGCGTCGATCCGATTCAGTCCCTGGGCCACCCCCCGGGAAAGGGGCGGGGGAGAGACCGGCTCCGGAATCTCGGGATCGTAGGGCAGCTCCAGGAGCACGCCCGCCTCAACCGAATAGTAGGAAAGGGCGAAGCGCTTCCGCAGACTATCCAGAAGGGCCCGGGCCTCGCTTTCCCGCCCTCTGGCCAGAAGGGTTCGCCCCGCCCAGAACGCGGCTTCATCCCACCTTCTTCCGTTGGGGAAGCTCTCCAGGTAGTCCTGGAACACCTGGATGGCTTCCTCCTCATTCCCCGTGGAAAGGTGAATCTGTCCCAGCCGCATTCTTGCCTGGCCGGCGAGGTTCTGCGAGGGGGAGAGCGCGGCGGTGGCCTCGAAGCCCAGAACCGCTCCTGAGAGGTCCCCCCGGTCCTGCAACGCATCGGCCCTCAAGAACAGTATCTCCACTGCCTCCGGGCGATCCGGGTATCCGGCAATGAGGGAATCCTGCACTGCCCTGGCTTCGGAGGCCCTCCCCAGCGCTCCGAGAGCCTGTGCCCGAAGAATCAACACCCGAGCCCGCAAGGCGGTATCCCCCTCCAGCCCTTCCGTGCCCAGAAGCGCCAGCGCGTTGCCAGGCTCCCGGAGGGTGAGGTGAATCCGGGCAAGGGCGAGGGCTTCCTCCCCGCTCAGAAGGCCACCCTTCAACTCCCCGTATGCCCTGTAGGCATTCAGGGCATTCCGATCCCGCCCTCCACGAGCCAGCGCTTCCGCCGCCTGTAGCGCCACGGAGGCCGAGTCGAATCCCAGCTCCAGGAGGGCCCCTCCCGCCGCCACCGCCAATCCTCCCCTCGGATCCTCTCGTATGACCTGTTGGAAGGCGGCTCTCGCGCCGACCGAATCCCCTCGAGCAAGCCGGAGAGCCCCCACCCGATCCCAGGCCAACCCTCTCTCCGAGCCGGAGGCGAGAGTGGGCAGGGCACTCCAGAAGGCGGTCTCGGCCCCGGCGGAGTCCCCGGAAGCCAGCAGGGCCCTGGCCGGAAGATCCCACCCCAGATGTCGGACCTCCTCCGGCGTCACCTCGGCGAGAAAGGCCTGTGTGGTCTCGGGGATTCCATCGTCCGCGGCGCGTCGGGCCAACTCGAGAGCAAGCCACCGCCCCCGCACTGGATCCTCCCTCACCACCGCTTTCAGGTCCTCCATGGCGCCGGTAAGATGACCCATGGCAATCCGGGCGCGAGATCGTCTCAGACGGGCCTCCAAGGGATCCATCTCACCTCCCTCTCCCTCCCCTCCCTCCCGCCCCCCAAGAGCCAGCGAGTAGGCCCCCTCCGCCCCGAGAAAGTCGCCTCTCTCCTCACGGGCCCTCCCAAGGAGGAACCAGGCGAGGGAACCGGTCAACCATCCACGATCCACTGCCGCCTGAAGCAGCTGCTCCGCCGCACTCCAGTGGCGCCAACCCATCTCCCCCCGCACCAGTAGAAGGAGGGTCTCTTCGTCTTCCGGGATCTTCCCAGCCAGAGCCCCCCGGAGGCGCTGGACACCGTGCCAGAATCGCCCCACCTCGTACTCCTCCCTCACGACGGCCAGGACCGAATCGGGCACGGCCTGACGAACGCCGGGGAGGGAACCGGGACGTAACGACCCCGAACCCTCCCGAGGGGAGAGGGCGAGGGCGAGGGCGAGGAGGAGGATCAGGATACCGTTCATAAGGGTGGGATCGGGAGGAGACGCCTGAAAAATGAAAAGAGGCCACCCCGCCACGGGGTGGCCTCAAGGACTTCCGTTTTGCGTCTTCTAGGAAGCCGCGGCCTGCCGGCCCCGCTCGATGGCGTGGAGGGCGTCGATCATCTTCTGCGCCGACTCCTCCATGTCGATGACGAGACTGTCGATACGGGACACGAAGTAGTTGTGGGCGATACTCACCGGAATCGCGATGGTGAGACCGGCCGCCGTCGTAAGGAGAGCGACCTTGATTCCCCCTGCTACCAGGGTGGCCTCGACCTCTCCCGCCGCCTCGATGGACTGGAAGGCGATGATCATCCCGATCACGGTCCCGAGGAACCCGAGGAGAGGAGCGATGTTGGTGAGCGTCGCGAGGACCACCAGACCACGCTCCAGCTTGCTGAGCTCGATGAGGCCCTGGTTCTCGATGGCCTTCATGACCCGCTCGGTTCCTTCCTCATGCCGCTCGAGACCGGCGTAGAGAATGTTCGCGGCGGGGGAACTGGACTCCCGGGTCAGCTCCAGCGCCTCATCGATGCGCTGGCCGGCCAAAAGCTCGTCGACCTCCTTGAGGATCTTCCTGGTGCTGGTGCTCTTCGCCATCAACGAGAAGAACTTCCAGATGATGACGATGATGCCGACCACCACGCAGAGGGCCAGGGGCCACCGCATGAAGCCCGTCTGGTCCCACACAAAGCCTGCCTGCTCCTGCCAGGTCAATTCCGGCTGATCCATGCCGGGAAGCTGCAGCAGAGCACTGTAGATATTCATTACGCCCACCAAGAGGACCTCCTGCCGTAACGGTCGTCAGGCCAGTAAACGCGTGATCCCACGCACCTTCTTAGGAATGGATACGTAGAACCCTTACAAGGCTTGCCAAGATGGAGAGGGGGAACAGGTGTGTCAAGTGCCCGCCAGGTGTTCCCAGACCTTCCAGCAGGCCACTTCTCGCCTGTCGTCCCACGGGTCGCGGGGCGGAGAAGCAGTGGTGCACTGCGGCCCCTTGGATGGGTGGGGGCACCGGGGATGAAAGACACATCCCGCGGGGGGTGCCGCCGGGCTCGGGGGTTCGCCCGGGAGGATGGCCCATGGACTCCTCTCGAGGGTGGGCTCCTCCTGTGCCATTGCCGCAATCAACAGGCCCCTGGTGTAAGGGTGCAGAGGCTCGGCGAAGATCTCCTTGGCCGGTCCGACTTCCACCACCTTTCCCAGGTAGAGGACCCCGACCCGGTCCGCCACCTGGCGCACGACCGAGAGATCGTGAGTAATGAAGAGGTACGTGAGCCCCAGATCTCTCTGAAGATCGGTCAGAAGGTTCAGGATCTGAGCCTGGACGGAGAGATCCAGTGCGGAGACCGGCTCGTCCAGGACCAGAACCTCCGGCCCCACGGAGAGGGCGCGAGCGATCCCCAGTCGTTGCCTCTGCCCGCCACTGAACTCATGGGGGTACCGGGAGGCGGCTTCAGGCTGCAAACCCACGAGAGAGAGGAGCTCCGCCACTCTTCCCTTTCTTTTCCCTTCCGAAAGATGCTTCTGGTGTACCTCGAGGACTTCTTCGAGCATCCGGCCTGCCCGGAGTCTCGGGTTCAGAGATCCATAGGGGTCCTGGAAGACGATCTGGACGCTTCTGCGGTACGCCATGAGCTCCCGCGGCCCAAAGCCGAACACCTCTCGTCCTCGAAAGAGCACAGACCCACGAGTGGCGTTGAGCAAGCGGAGGACAACCCGGGCCAGCGTCGTCTTTCCACACCCGGACTCCCCCACGAGAGCCAGACATTCCCCGGAATGAAGGTCCAGGTCTACGCCTCGCAAGGCCT
>JASFRP010000239.1:0-5894 GCA_050114895.1 Gemmatimonadota bacterium | reverse complement strand
AGGCGCGCCACGCCAGCCTCGACGCCCTCGGGGCGCTCCGTCACGTTCCGAAGGACCAGCACAGGTGTGCCGAAGGTGGGGGCCTCCTCCTGAATCCCTCCGGAGTCTGTCATGACCAGGGTGGCGTGCTCCAGGGCCGAGACCAGGTCCAGATAATCCAATGGATCGGTGAGATGGATCCGAGGATGCCCCGAGAGGAGGTCCGTGGCCGGCTTCAGGACATTCGGATTCGGATGCACCGGGTAGAGGATCTCGATGTCCTCGGCCTGGTCGGCCAGAGACCGCACGCTGGCAAAGACCTCCTTCAACGGTTCACCGAAGGACTCCCTCCTATGGGCCGTCAGGAGAACCAGGGAACGCCCGCTCTCCAGGATCTTCCCGAGGTGAGGATTTCGCGGGTGCCGGGATTCCTTGGAGACGGCCAGGAGGGCGTCCACCACGGTGTTCCCCGTCACGTAGATTTTGGCTTGGGGTACGCCTTCCCGGAGCAGGTTCTCCCTGGCGGTGGAGGTGGGGGCGAAGTAGAAGTCCGTCAGGACGTCTACGAGACGGCGGAACATCTCTTCTGGGTAGGGGGCCCGCTTGTCGCCGCTCCTGAGCCCCGCCTCCACGTGCGCCACCCCCACCCCTTCCATGAATGACACCAGGGCGGCGTAGAAGGCCGTCGCAGTGTCCCCCTGGACAAGCAGAAGGTCGGGCCGGAAGCCGAGAACCAGTTCCCTCAGCCCGTCCAGGCACGCGTGAGCCAGGTCGTAGAGCGTCTGGCCCTCCCGCATGATCTCCAGATCGAAGTCAGGAGCAAGCTGCAGGGCCTCCAGGACCTGATCCACCATGTCGGTGTGCTGCCCCGTGAGAGCCAATCGGGTTTCCAGCTCCGCGTCTCGCTGGTCCAACGCCTTCAGAACCGGGGCCATCTTGATGGCCTCCGGCCGCGTACCTACCACCACCAGAATCCTGGGTCGGCGCCCGGGAGAAGGAACGTCCGGCATCAGGCCACCTACTCGAGCCTACGCCGAAGGGTGTCGACCTCCTGGTGGAGCTGCGCCACCATCTCCGCCAGGAGTCCGACCCCCACCAGGAGGAACCCCACGGTCTCCAGGAGGATGACGAGGTAGAGGAGGGGGCGAAAACCGACTCCCTCCACGAAACGGAGGTAGAAGGCCACGGCTCCGATGATGAGTCCCAGGCCGATGAGGACCGTTCCCGTGAAACCGAAGAGAAGGAGAGGCTTTCGGGAGAAGAGAAGGAGGAACCAGACCGAGATGAGGTCCATGAGTCCCACCACGACGCGGAACCGTCCCGAATACTTGGATTCCCCTGCGCGACGTGGAAAGAGGCGAATATCGATTTCGGTCACCGAGTAACCACGTGCGTGGGCGAGAACCACGAAGAACCGGTGCCAATCGTGCCGCAGGGAAAGCTCTTCCAGAATGCAGCGTCGAAACGCCTTCATGGAGTTCAGGTCGGTGACGGGAACCCCGAAGATGCGGCGGCTAAGCCGGTTGTAGATCCCGGAAACCAGAGGTTTCTGGTAATCGCCGAGCTTCCGCCCCGTCACCATGTCCCAGCCCTCCTGCAGAGTGGCCAGGAAACGCGGAATCTCTTCCGGAGCGTGCTGAAGATCCGCGTCGAAAAGGACCAGGTACTCTCGATCCGTGGCGTCGGCAGCCGTGAGAAGAGCTTCCGTCTTCCCGCGGTTCACCCGGTGACGGAGGACACGGAGAGCTCCCCACCCCTTCCCTTCCCTTTCCGCGATTTCCGCAGTTCCATCGGCGGACCCGTCGTCCACCAGGATGACCTCTCCTTCGAGACGAAAGCTCTCGAATGCATCCTTCAGCGCAGAAATCAGGTCCGGAATCACCGGAGCTTCGTCCAAGGCGGGGACCACCACCGCGAAATTCCGCCGCATGTCCGCGGACAGGACGTCCGCTGCCTCCCGTGGGGTCCGGGATGGATCCGTAGCGCTGGCGGTCATGTCATTGCGCCCATGGGACATGGGAAATCCACGGATTCAGACCCGCTTTCGCATGCGGGCGGGGAGAATCCCCAGCTGGTCCCGGTACTTGGCCACCGTCCGGCGTGCGATATTCACGCCTTCCGATTTGAGAAGGGACACGATTGCCTGGTCGGTCAGGGGTTTCTTCGGATCTTCGTCGTCCACCAGATTCTGGATCTTGTCTTTCACCCCCCGGGCGGAGATGTCTTCCCCTGAACTGGTGGATAGGCCGCTGGAGAAGAAGAACTTGAGGGGAAACACACCTCTTGGAGTCTGCACGAACTTCTCGTTGGTTACGCGGGAAACCGTGGACTCGTGCATCTCGATATGCTCCGCCACTTCCCTCAGCGTAAGAGGTCTGAGGTGCTGGACACCCTTTTCGAAGAAGGCCCTCTGGCGATCCACGATGAACCCCATGACCTTGAGCATGGTCTGGCGACGCTGCTCGATGGCCTGGATCATCCAGTTCGCCGAGTTGAGCTTGGACGAGATGAACTCCTTGTTCTCCCCCTTGAACTGGTTCTTGTCCCGGGCGACTTCCCGGTAGGCCCTGGATAGACGGAGCCGGGGAAGGCTCGTGTCGTTGGCGAAGACCAGGTACTCGCCTCCGATCTTCTCGACGATAAGATCCGGGATGACGTACCTCTCGGGGTCCGAGGAATGTCTGAGCCCCGGTTTCGGGTCCAGCTTGGCGATCTCGTCCGCCGCATCCTGGACGACGATGGGCGTCAGGCCTCGGAGTTTTGCGATGTCCACCCAGCGATGGTTGATGAGGTCCTCGAAGTGCTCTCTCACCAGGATTGCCGGGAGTGAGTCCTCCATCCCCTTCCGGCGCAGCTGGATGAGGATGGATTCCCTGAGGTCCCTCGCGGCCACTCCTGGAGGATCGAAGGACTGGATGACCTCCAGCATCGCCTCGGCCTCTTCCATCTCGTAGGGACGGAAAAGGGCCTCGAAGGCCGCTTCTTCCTCCTCTCGCTCCCCATCGTCCTCGATGCCTTCCAACCGCTCCCGGGCTACCTCACGCACCTCATCCAGCCATCCGTTGACCCCGGCCAGCACCTCGTCCAAAGAGCAGGAGAGGGCCCCGTCATCATCCACGTTCCCGATGATCTCCTCCCCGAGTCGAATCGCCCGCTCGGGGATCTCCAGGTAGTGGAGCTGTTCAACGAGGTAATCCTGGAGGCCCGGCGACTCGACGGGGGTCGGCTCGAAATACTCTCTCTGCTCGTATTGCTGTCTCCTCCCCCCGGCGTCGAAACCGTCCAGGAGGATCTCCTCCCAGTCGATTTCCTCGTCCGGTTCCTCCTTGGCCTCCTCGTTGAGCTCCACCTCCTCCTGGACATCTGCCTCCTGCATCTCCAGAAAGGGGTTCTCCGCCAGTTCCTGCTTGAGGTGCTGTTGGAGGTCCAGCAACGGCATGTAGAGCAGCTCCATCGCCTGATAGAGGCGTGGATTTATCTTCATCTCCTGCCGGAGCTGAGCGCTCTGGATCAAGCGGGTGTTGAAGCTGCTCATGCCGGCGCCCCGGGTCTGTTGTAGCGTGTCCGCATCCGGGTGGTGAGCGTGGGTCCGAAGTAGATTTCCGCCACCTCATCGTTCCAGACCAGCTCCGAGACGGTCCCGCTCAGCCGAATCCTCCCCTCGTACATGATGTAGGCCCGATCCACGATCTCCAGGGTCTGTTCTACATTGTGGTCGGAGATGATTGCCCCGATCCCCCGGTCCTTTAGGCCGTGGACGATCTGCTGGATGTCGTTGACGGCGATGGGATCGATCCCAGCAAACGGTTCGTCCAGGAGCATGAATTTCGGTCTCTGCACCAGGGCTCGTGTGATTTCCAGTCTCCTTCTCTCCCCACCCGAGAGGGAGTAGGCCTTGTTCTTCCTGAGGTGCGAGATGGTGAGCTCGTTCAACAGCTCCTCCAGGCGAGCTTTCCGCTCCGCCTTCGAAATGTCCAGGGTCTCCAGGATTGCCAGGACGTTGTCCTCCACGCTGAGCTTCCGAAACACCGAAGGTTCCTGAGCCAGGTACCCCACGCCCGATCGGGCCCGCTGGTACATGGGGACCTCCGTGAGCTCTCGGTCGTCCAGGAACACCCGGCCCTCATTCGGGGGGATGAGGCCGACGATCATGTAGAACGTCGTGGTCTTCCCCGCCCCGTTTGGACCCAGCAGTCCCACGATCTCCCCCTGCTCCACGGAGATGTCGACGCTCTGAACCACCGCCCGCTTTCGGTAGATCTTCGTGAGGCCTCGCGCGGAGAGGCGGGAAGGCTCCTCCAGGGCGGCCGACGCCGCTGTGGTCCCGACCTTGGGGGTCGCATCGTCCATTCCCTCGTCTCCCACCCGGGGATCGTCCATCAACGCCGTCCTCTGCCCTTTCCCCCGGAGGATGCCAGGGTAGTGTCCGGTAGGATGACGCCTCTCCGGGCCGCCACCGGTTCCATGTGGATCCCCCGGGTGGCGCCGGCCACCTCCATTCGATCGACTTCTCCCTCTTTCATAAAGATGGTGATCTCGTCTCCGGTGACATAGTGAATCGCCAATCGACCATCCTCTATGGAAGCCGTGGAATCGGTCGGGGCGAGCCGATAGAGGCTCCGGGCCCGCACCTTCGCCACCAGATGGTCCAGCCGATATGCGGCAGAGTCCGTCGCGGTCTCGTCCTGGTGGTCGACTCCAGCCGAAGGCGGGAGAGGCACGTCCCGGATCGGGACATCTTCCGGGACCACCGCCGACGAATCCGCGTTGGGGACAAAGATAGCGATGATCGTGTCCCCCTCCAGCCAGTCCCGCCGAATGAGTGGGGGAGTGTCGGGTGTGTTCAGGGAGTCCCGGGCCAGGGATTCTCCCCTGCCGGTGCCCATGGCCCACACTTCCTTCAAAACCCCTTCCGGGACCAGGACCTCGATGGAATCGGCCCAGAGCAGGAAGTCCTGCGCCAGGGCATGAGGACGAGAGGGGAATTCGCCCACCCCCTTCTCTCGGACCTCGTCCGGCACGTTCCGCCTCGGGCCTTCCGACGGAGCAACGGAGTCTTCCGGGGGGGCCTGGACGGCGATCAAACGCTGCACCTGACCCTGGTCCATGACCAGGGAGATGGTCGGGGCCAGAAGCCAGAGATCATCCCCTTCCAGAATGGCGTCCCCCCGGGCCAGCACGTTCCGGATCTCTTCCCGAGGAATGTCCAAACGAATGGTGGCGCCCGAGAGACGATAGGCACTCGTGGTGAGACGGGCTTCCCGGGCCAGGAAGAGGGCACCCAATGTCTCGTCATACTCCAACGAGTCGGCGACCGCGTTCACCGAATCCCGGTCGACGGCGACGCCACCCGTAGCCCGGAAGTAGCGGGAGCCTTCGAGGAACATCCTCTGAGCCCGGATTTCGTAGGGCTTCCGTTCCGCCGGGGCGGGTTCCGGGACCGGACCGGTGGGGGCCTCGACCTCGGGCGCCACGGCGCCGGTGTCGGGCGGGACCACTCCGGCGCTGTCCGGCACCGGGATCTCCCTGGTCGGGGCTACCAGGGTGTCCCCGGGCGGCACTCCGGTCGTGTCCTGAGCCGCCTGCGCCTCCTCTGGGCTTTCCGCCGTAGCGGTGGTGTCGGGTAGCTCCTGGAGGGTGGGGTAGAGGGTCGCGTGGGGCCGTCTCCCCAGGACGGTGAGCTGGTCCTCCGGCCTGTTCGGCCCAGCCCGAAGGAGCACCATCGTGTCGCCCCGAATGATGGATCCCTCCGCTAGATCGGTGAGAACCACATATCCCCAGGCCCGGAGTCGCCGCTCCTGATCGAAGTAGTGGGCCTGGTCGGCGGTGAGTCGGCTCTCAGCATCTTGAAAGACCACGTGCCGAAAGAGCTGCGTGTAATTCGTAGCCTCGTAAACCACCGCGCTGTCTGCACT
>JASFRP010000238.1:0-5900 GCA_050114895.1 Gemmatimonadota bacterium | reverse complement strand
CGCTGGGTGGCAGAGAAGCGTGGGCGGGAATGGAACCACGGCCAGGGGGGCCGCAGGGGAAGTTGGAAGGAGGCGCTCCCACCCCATATCTTCCGATCTTCACCGGTCCAGCTGATCCAACCGAGCCGGTCCATCTCACACCCCTCCACGGCGAGAACCCATCATGGTCGGAAGACGCGCCCTGCAGCTACTGACAATCCTCTTCTTGCTGGCCTCTCCCTCAGGAGCGTTTTCCCAGGAGGGGAGGTCGAACGACTACTTTCAGCACTTGAGCTGGCGGCACATCGGGCCGGCGGTCTTCGGGGGCCGGGTCCCGGATGTCGAGGCCCTTCCTGACAATCCCGCCGTTATCTACGTCGCGGGCTCCACGGGTGGGATCTTCAAGACGACGAACAACGGTGTGACCTGGAGGCCGGTCTTCGACGAGGCGGGACCGACCCTTTCCATCGGCGACATGGCCATCGCGCCCTCCGATCCGCTCATCATCTGGGTCGGCACTGGGGAATCGAACGGAGAGCAGCAGGCGGCGTCCCTGGGTCAGGGCGTCTACCGTTCCCTGGACGGGGGGGAGAGCTGGGAGTCCATGGGCCTCCGTGATACCCGCTTCATCCACCGTATCGCCATCCATCCTACCAATCCCGACATCGTCTTCGTCGCGGCTCCTGGCCACCGATGGGGCCCGAACGAGGAGCGGGGCCTGTACCGGACCCTCGACGGAGGCATGACGTGGGAGAAGGTTCTCTACATCAATGAAAACACGGGCGTCGTGGAAGTCGCCATGGAGGACAACGGTCGTGTCTTGTATGCCGCAGCGTACCAGAGAAGACGTCACGCCTGGGGGAACCTGACAGGAGGACCGGATTCGGGAATCTACCGCTCCATGGACGGCGGCACGGTCTGGGAGAAGCTCGGAGGGGGGCTCCCGGAAGGCAATCTGGGGAAGATCGCCATCGCCATCGCCAAGAGCAGCCCGAATGTCGTGTACGCTGCCATTGCCGACGAGGACGGCGGCCTGTACCGGTCGGAGGATCGAGGCACGACGTGGTCCCGGGTCAACGACATCAGCACGTCATACTGGTACGGGAATATCTACGTCGATCCGGTGAACGAGAACAAAGTCTGGGTCATGGGAACCCAGCTCGACGTATCCATCGACGGCGGAAAGACCTTCGAGAACGACTGGACCGCCCAGGGGATCCACGTTGACCACCATGCCCTCTGGATCAATCCGAAGAACACGGATCACATGATGATGGGCAACGACGGAGGGTTCTATATCACCTACGACGGCGCCCGCACCTGGAGCTTTCTCAACAACATCCCCATCGCCCAGTACTACGTGATGGACATCGACAACCGCGATCCTTACCACATCTACGGTGGGCTCCAGGACAACGGAACCTGGGGGTTGCCGTCCCGGACCTACTCCAGGGTCGGGATCCTCAATGAGGACGTGGTGAACGTGGGTGGTGGGGACGGGTTCAACCCTGCCATCGATCCCCGGGATTACACCGTGGTGTACTCCGAGTCCCAGCACGGCGGGCTGAGACGGGTGGATCTGGTCACCGGGCGCTCTAGCGGCATCAGGCCGGAGCCGGAGGACACGACCGAGGTCTATCGGTTCAACTGGAACAGTCCGGTCCTTATCTCCCCGCACGATCCCGACGTCATGTATTTCGGGGGCAACAGGCTGTTCAAGACCACGGACCGGGGCGAGACCTGGGAGGCGATCAGCGAGGACCTGACCCGGAACGAGACCCCGTCCGAGTGGGAGATCATGGGGTTGAAGCCCTCGCTTCGGCCCTACAACACACTCACCGCCGTCGCCGAATCCCCCCTCCGGCAAGGATTGATCTATACCGGAGCCGACGACGGCAGCGTGTATCGAACCCTGGACGGCGGAGAGACCTGGGAGCCCCTTTCGGCCAGGTTCGAGTTCCAAGGCGAGGCGAAGTTCGTCACGAAGATCCACGCCTCCTCCAGCCATCCGGAGACCGCGTACATCGCTTTCACCGGGCATTATTACGACGATTTCCGCCCATACCTGTTCAAGACGGACGACGCTGGTGAGTCCTGGAGGAGCATCACCGGTGACATGCCGCCGGAGGCGGTGGTCATGGCCATCGTGGAAGATCCGGACCACCCGGAGCTTCTCTTCGCCGGGATTCACAACGGATTGATGGTTTCCGTCAACGGAGGGGAGAGCTGGACACGAGCCGGCGGCAACCTCCCTCCCGTTTCGGTGAACGACATCAAGGTCAAGAACGGCGACCTGGTCCTGGCGACCTACGGGCGGGGCATCGTCATCATGGACGATATCGACTTCATGGAACAACTGACGGAGGATGTCCGGGGAGAGGACGCCTATCTCTTCCCCATCCGGGACTCGGAGCAGTACTACAGGAACAACAGGGACCTGTCCAACAAAGCGGCCCGGTTCGCGGGGACGAACCCCGAGTACGGTGCCCTCATCACCTACTACCTGAGAGAAGCATCCTCTCGGGCCAGCTCCTCCGATACGACGGGGGTATCGGTCCAGATACTGGACGGGAGCGGTACCGTGGTCCGGGAGTTGACCGGCCCGGAGGAACAGGGATTCAATCGAATCGCCTGGGACCTTCGGAGGCCGGCGGACAGCGCGGCCTCGGGCGGCGGCGAAGAGCGGCGACGTCCGGAGATGATCGAGGTGGAGCCCGGCCGATACACGGTACGGCTCACGGCTCGCGGGAGGGAGATGGCCCAGACGGTAACGGTCGTTCCCGACAGGAGACGATAGGTCGGGTCAGACCATGTGGAGGCAGCGGTCCGTGAGCTATGATGGGAGAGGAACCGTCCGACCCTTCGACAAGGATACCATCGTGAAGAGACCGATTCTTGGTACGATTCTGATCCTGCTCCTGACCGGCCCCTGGGCCGCAGTATTCGCTCAATCCACTGGAGGTGCCGGGTCATGGCCTGGATGGGAGATGGCCAGGGCGGGAGACATCGATGGAATCCTGCCCCTGCGGGAGCGTGCCCGGGTGTACAACGAGGTCCTGGAATGGCGACTCGACAATCTCCTCCCGGCCATCATGCGGGAAGAAGGCGTGGAGATGTGGGTGGTCATCAACTTCGAGTACGACGAGGACCCGGTCTATATGACGTTGGTTCCAGAGCCCATCATGAGCGCCAGGCGACTCTCTATCCTGATCTTCCATGACAGCCGGGACGGCTTCAAGAAGCTGACGGCGAACTGGCACGGCTCCGGATCCGCAGGGGGGATGTACGAGAGCATCTTCACGGACCGGTCCATGGGAGCGAACCACCAGTTCACGGTGCTGGCGGACTACATCAGGGAGCACGACCCGCGAAACATCGCCATCGACTACGCGCCCCACTACGAGTACGTGGACGAGTTCAGCCATGCCAATGGTCTCTCGGCCTTCCACAAGGATCTGCTGGAGCAGGCCCTCGACGAGGAATACCTGGAGCGACTCGTGCCCAGCCAGGAGATCGTCATGCGTTGGTACGAGACCCGGAGCCCCCGGGAGCTCAGCCTGTACCGGCACCTGGCGGGCATCGGCCATGACCTCATCGGGGAGTTCTTCTCCAACCAGGTGATCGTTCCGGACGTGACCACCGCCGAGGACGTCCGGTGGTGGATACGCCAGCGCATCAGCGACCTGGGACTCGACACCTGGTTCCATCCTTCCATCGACATCCGCCGGTCGCCGGAGGACGCGGAGTTGTACGGACCGGATGACGATGTCATCCGCCGGGGGGACCTCCTTCACTGTGACGTCGGCATCACGTACCTGGGCCTCAACACGGACATGCAGCACAACGCGTATGTGCTCCGGATCGGCGAGACCGAGGCCCCGGAGGGCCTGCGGGAGCTGCTGCGGAAGGGGAACCGGCTCCAGGAGATCCACATGGAGGAGATGAGGCCGGGTCGGACCGGGAACGAGATTCTGGCTTCCATTCTGGAGCGGGGGAACGCCGAGGGGCTGAGGCCCACGGTGTACAGCCACCCCGTGGGGCCGTACGGCCACGGCTCCGGAACCATGTTCGGCATGACGGAGAAGCAGGAGTTCGTTCCCGGCACGGGGGAGCATCCTCTGCACGTGAACACGGTCTACGCCATGGAGTTCTCCGTGGCGGGGGACGTGCCCGAGTGGGGCGGCGTCGAAGTCTCCATGGGTCTCGAGGACCAGGCGGTGGTCACGGCCCGGGGGGCCAGCCTTGTGGATGGCTATCCCAGGTCGCTCTACTTGATTCGGTGAGATTCCCCGGCTCCCCTAGCGGGGCACCACCGGCAGCTCGATGAAGGACGGATACGCGCTGTTCCGCTGGATCCGGAGCTCCGGCGATCCCGTGGCGGGGATCCGCCGGAAGGCGGCAGCGTCGTGGCCGGCGATGGCGATGCGGATCCGATGTCCCGCCCGGAAGAGGACCGAGGTGGGCTCCAGCCCGAAGGCCAGCTCCGCCACCTCTCCAGGGACCAGTGGCTCGGCGTCTTCCGAACGGAAGGAGTGGTAGGGGACCGGGGGGGACCACTCGGCCGGGTCCTCCCCCGTCTTCCGGTGGATCACCCGGAGGACCCCCTCCGTGACATAGCGGGCCTGGCCCAGTGGCTCCACGTCTTCCAGGTACACCATCACCGCGCCGTCCGGATCCGTCGAGGAGAGGTGGAGGGTGACCACCGGGTATCCGGTCACCTCGATATCCGTCTGCAGGCGGTCCGACTCGTAGACCAGACGCTTCTGGTCCCCGGCGTTCTGGGACCCGTACCAGGTATCCCCGAAGAGGGGGCCCAGCCATCTGGGGTCCGTCGCGGTGCGGGCCTCGAAGTCCACGACGTAGGCGTCCTCACCCTCTGTCGTCGGGGGAGCCTCGGAAGTCAGGGCACCTCCCTCCCCCAGGTAGAGACGAAGCGTCTCCGTCCCCGGGACGGGCCAGGTGTTCGTCTCCTCCCAGAGCCCCTCGCCCAGGGTGTAGTACCGAAGCGTTCTGTCCGTGGGCTCCTTCCCCTTCCGAAGGACGTCGTCGAAGAAGTTCAGGGCCTCTTCCCATTGGTACTCCCCTGGGGGGTTGGCCGGGGCACCGGTGGAGCCGAAGGGATCCGCGCTGGTCCACAGGTCGTGGGTCCAGGCCCCGATGGCGGCCCGGCGGGGGCCGGTGGCCGCCATGAACCCCCGGATGACCCCGTCGGCGGAGCCGGCGTCCATCCAGCTTCCCCACTGGTAGACGAACACGCCGCCACCGGCGCCGGCCCGGGGGTGACTCATGGTACTCACGTCGTCCAGGGTCAGGCCCGGCACGAAGGGCTCGTCCCGGAAGGTGAGGCCCTGGATGGCGGCGAAGGCGTCCAGGTTATCGGCGTGCCCAGCCACGGCCTGGGCCAGGAGTGCTCCGGAGGTGTCCTCCTGCACCGGCTGGAGCCTGAACAGGTTCCCCTCCACTTCAAGCTCCGTGTTCCGGTCCAGGGCGGTGGTCACGTCGCTCCACCCACGGAGGAAAGCCTCGTTGAGGACCCCCCCGGGGAAGATCAGGTCCCCGTAGAGGTCGTAGGTGTCGGACATGGGAACCACGGCCTTCAGGGCGGGGTGGCCCAGGGCGGCCAGCTGCTGGGCGGCCATCCCGGGATAGGAGACGCCGGTAGCGCCGATGTTCCCGTTGGACCAGGACTGCACCACGATCCAGTCCAGGACTTGCCAGGCGTCTTCCAACGCCCGGTTCGAGAGGGGGGAAGGCCAGCTTCCGAAGGAGGCCCCGGTGCCGCGCTCGTCCATGACCACGTAGGCAAACCCCCGCTCCAACGCCCTCCGGATGAAGTAGCTCAGCTCGTCGCCCCGGTCCCGCCAGTAGCGAGTCATTTCCAGGATGGTGGGTCCACGCTCCTGTCCGGGGTAGCCCAGGGG